>JAEEIO010000199.1 GCA_016281405.1 Clostridiales bacterium
GCCCGTCGTTGAAAAATTCGCCGACACCGTGTGGATCTCGTTGGTAATCGGCGTTATTTCCTTCGTGCTCGAGCTTCTTATAGCCGTCCCGCTCGGCATAATTGCGGCGACGAAACAGTATAGTAAGACCGACTACGCGGTGTCTGTTATCGCCCTTGCGGGCATATCACTGCCGGTTTTCTTCTTCGCGTCGCTGCTTAAACTCGTTTTTGCAGTTCAGCTCGGATGGTTCGACCTTCAGGGGCTTGTCGGAAGGTTTTTCGACCAGCTCACGCCCATAGAACAGTTCGGCGATATGGCGCTCCACCTCATAATGCCCATAACGACGCTCGTCGTCTGCAGCATGGGCGGACTTATGCGTTACACAAGAACGAATATGCTTGAAGTCCTCAACGCCGACTACATAAGGACGGCGCGCGCCAAGGGACTTTCGGAGCGCAAGGTCATTTACTATCACGGCTTCAGAAACACTCTCGTGCCGCTCGTCACCATAATCGGCGGCTCTCTCCCGGGTCTTTTCTCGGGCGCTCTCATAACCGAGACCCTCTTTGCCATCCCCGGCATAGGCTACGCCTCTTATCATTCGATGGTCGCGGGCGATATCCCGTTCTATATGTTCTATATGACCTTCCTCGCGATGCTCACCTTACTCGGCAACCTGATCGCCGACGTGCTCTACGCCGTCGTCGACCCGCGCGTCAGAATAGCTTGAGGAGGTCGGAACGATGAAAGACAAGAAACTCCTCGAAAACGGCGCCGAGCAGAAGCAGTATTCGCTTAACGACGACCGCCGCGTTAAAGTTTTAAGCCCCGGAATGCTCGTCTTCAAGCGGTTTATAAGAAACCGTCTTGCCGTCACGGGCATGATAATCCTTATATTCATGTTCCTTTTTTCCTTCCTCGGCGGTATAATTTCGCCTTATAAGGAAGACCAGATGTTCTACCGCATGGACATCCAGAAAAAGGACTACGCCGCCGTCACCTTCAACACCGAGTTCAGATATACCATAGCCGACGCCGACAAGTTCCCCGCGCTGGCGCAGGCCGATACGATACTCGCGATCAAAAACGGCACCGAAAAATACGAATATAAAGGCCTTCACTACACGCTGGTCAAGGTAAACGACGATTATTATAAGATAATGATAGGCAACGACGTTATCGCCCTCGCCCACCGCTATCTCATAAACGACGCCGAGGCCATTGTGTCCGATTATTCCTTCGATTACACCTATGCCGCGCTTGACGCCTTCCACAGCGGCGCCGGCTCCTTCAAAGACGGCGACAAAACCATGACCATAGACGGCGACGGCATAGTTTACGGCGCCGACGGCAAGGAAGTCGCCTATATCAGCAGATACATCGCGAAAGCCGCCATGCCCGACGTCTTTCTCTCGCGTGAGTTCAAAAACGAGCTTATCAACCACATCGAAAGCCTTCCCGTCGGCTCCAAGAGCTCTGAGCTCAGCTACAAAACGACGGGCGAGGACGGCTCCGAGACCGAGATAACCTATTTCTTCGAGCTTGACGCCATTAAAAATCAGTGGCTCGTAAAGCAGAATACCGCCACCCGCATTTACGACACCTATTCGGGCCCGTCGTGGGAGCACCCGCTCGGCACCGACGGCCACGGTATGGATATGCTCACCCGCCTTATGTACGGCGGCCGCGTTTCGCTTATAATCGGCTTCATAGTCGTTATAATCGAGACCTCTATCGGTATGGTTTTGGGCGGCATCTCCGGCTACTTCGGCGGCTGGGTCGATAACCTGCTTATGAGAATAGTCGATATCTTCTACTGCATCCCGTCGACGCCGCTTCTCATAACTCTCGGCGCCGCGATGGACGCCATGCACGTCGACCCGATGATAAGAATGCTCTTCTTAATGCTCTTACTCGGCTTCTTCGGCTGGCCGGGCGTCGCGAGACTCGTCCGCGGCCAGATCCTGTCGCTTCGCGAGCAGGAGTTCATGACCGCCACCGAGGCCTGCGGCCTTAGCGTCCGCCGCCGCATATTCAAGCACCTTCTCCCGAACGTCATACCGCAGATAATCGTCACCGCGACGATGGGTCTCGGTTCCACGATACTCATAGAGGCTACGCTCTCCTTCTTAGGGCTCGGCGTCCGCTTCCCCTTCGCGTCGTGGGGCAATATAATAAATGACGTCAACGACACCCACGTTCTCACAAACTACTGGTTCGTATGGATCCCCGCGGGCGTCCTGCTCCTCGCCACGGTTCTTGCCTTCAACATAGTCGGCGACGGACTCCGCGACGCCTTCGATCCCAAGATGAAACGGTAAGGAGGAAAGAAAATGGCCAAGAAATCCGAAGGTTATCTTTCCGCCAAAGAGTCGAGAAGGATCTCGAAAGAAAACAGAAAAATAACCAATCAACTCGAAAAGAAATATAAGCGCAAGCACGTGCCCGAGTCGGAATATCTCACGGCGATGAAAGACTCCGGAAACGTCCTCGAGATCGAAAACCTCCGCACCTGCTTCTTCACCGACGTCGGCACCGTCAACGCCGTCGACGACATTACCTTCGAGGTGCCGATAGGCAAGACCGTCGGCGTCGTCGGCGAGTCGGGCTGCGGCAAGTCGGTCACCAGCCTTTCGATCATGCAGCTTTTGCAGCGTCCGCAGGGGCAGATAGTGGGCGGCGCCATACGCCTTAACCTCGGCGACGGCAAGGCCTACGACATAACCAAAACGCCTATCTCCGCGATGCAGCATATCAGAGGCAACTATATCTCGATGATATTCCAGGAGCCTATGACGAGCCTTAATCCCGTCTTCAGAATAGGCAAACAGGTCGACGAGGTCCTGGTGCTTCACTCGGGCGAGGAAAAGCCCGACAAGGAGGCCATCAAAAAGCGCACCATAGAACTTTTGGAAATGGTCGGCATAGCCAATTCCGAGGGCGTTTACAAAATGTATCCGCACGAGCTTTCGGGCGGTATGCGCCAGCGCGTCATGATAGCCATGGCGCTCGCCTGCAACCCCCGTCTGATAATAGCCGACGAGCCTACGACCGCTCTCGACGTCACCATTCAGGCGCAGATACTCGATTTGCTGAGAAACCTTAAGGATAAGATAAACTCCTCGATAATGCTTATAACCCACGACCTCGGCGTCATAGCCGAAATGGCCGACTACGTCGTCGTCATGTATGCCGGCAAGGTGGTCGAAAAGGGCACCGCGAACGATATTTTCCACAATCCGTGCCACCCCTACACCATCGGCCTCATGGCGTCCAAACCCGTCATAGGCAAGGGTGGGGAAAAGCTTTATTCGATACCCGGCAAGGTGCCGAACCCGATAAATATGCCCGACTACTGCTATTTCAAAGACCGCTGTGAGATGTGCGTCGAAAAGTGCGGCGGGGCCTATCCCGTCGAGGTAAGTATTTCGCCCACTCACAAGGTGGTCTGCTACAGGTATTACGGCGAAAAGGGGGAGAAAAATGAATAAGGACTTGATTATTGAAAACAATTTCACTCCCGTGAAGCCCGAACCCGAAAAGTATATACTGCAGGTCAACGCCTTAAAGAAATACTTCCCGATAAAGGGCGGCATGATAACCAAGACCGTCGGCTACGTCAAGGCCGTCGACGGCGTCACCTTCAACCTGAAGCGCGGCACCACCATGGGCCTCGTCGGCGAGTCGGGCTGCGGCAAGACCACCACCGGCCGTATGGTCCTCCGCCTTTACGGCGAAAAGACGGGCGGCGAGGTGCTTTTCAACGGCAAGGAGATTTACGACCTTTCCGATAAGGAGCTCCGCGCCCTCCGCACCAAGATGCAGATAATCTTCCAGGACCCCTTCTCGTCGCTTTCGCCCCGTCTTCCCGTCGGCGAGATCATCGGCGAGGCGGTCAGAGAGCATAACCTCGTTCCCGAGAAGGAATACGACGATTATATCGACAAAATAATGGATAACTGTGGTCTTCAGCCCTTCCATAAGGACCGTTATCCGCACGAATTCTCGGGCGGTCAGCGTCAGAGGATATGCATAGCGAGAGCGCTCGCCTTAAATCCCGAGTTCGTCGTTTGCGACGAGCCCGTTTCGGCGCTCGACGTCTCCATTCAGGCGCAGATCATAAACCTCTTAAAAGACCTTCAGGAAAAATACAACCTCACCTATCTGTTTATATCGCACGACCTCTCGGTCGTCGAGTATATTTCGGACACCATCGGCGTCATGTATCTCGGCAACCTCGTCGAATACGGCGAGACCGAGGACATATTCAGAAATCCCGCTCACCCCTACACCAAGGCGCTTTTCTCGGCCATACCGATACCCGATCCCGACGCCAAGATGAACAGAATAGTGCTCGAAGGCTCCATCCCGTCGCCGGCCAATCCGCCGTCGGGCTGCAAATTCCACACGCGCTGCGCCAACTGCATGGAAAAGTGCAAGCACGAAGCGCCCGTTCAGAAGGAGATCGAGCCCGGACATTTCGTCGTCTGCCACCTCTACGACGACGTGAAGGATGTAAACGGCAATGCCTGACGATCGCTTTGAAGACGACGGCAGGACAGTCGCCGATATGTCGGGCATCGAAAGACCGAATATATTCGGCCTTCGCCGCCGCGTAAAAGAGGAAAAGAAGACGGAAAAGCCGCCCGAGCCCGAACCGCCTGAAGCAAACGAAGAGCAAAAGGTGCAAGCGGCTCCGATGCCCGAAATAAAGGACGTGATGAGTCCGAATGACAGAAGGGCCTACATCGCGGGAGCGATGGGCGCGGCCATGCTGATAGGCGGGATATTCATCGCCGCCGCCGCGATATTCATTATCGTCTTACTCCTCGTCTGGAAATAAAAATTAATAATCCCCCGTCCGCGAAGCGGACGGGGGATTTTCATATTTGCTATTTCATTTCTTCTCGACGAGGACGCCTTCCTTCATCTCGACGTTGCCCTCGTAAACATTGTAAACGGGATTTTTTACGACAATGGTATCGCCGACGTCGATATCTTTTTCGGCAAACGCCTTGGGCTCGCCGTTTTCCCACAAGCCGAAAAGAAGAACGCTCCCGCTTTCGTCCTCGACGCGGGCGTAATAGGGGTTTATAAGTTCCACGATTTTCACCGTGACGGTGAAACTGTCGCCCTCGCCTTTTTTATCGAGCCACTCTTTAACGGTCACGCTGCCGGAAAGCTTGTCCGATCCGCCGCCGCAGGCCGCGAGGCCGAGCAGACAGGATATAATAACAATGCAAACTATTACCGCCGCCGCAATATTCTTTTTCATAATTATCCCCCTTATTATCGTTACTGTGAATAATTATACCAAAATATTGCGGATTTGTCAAATCAATATATAAACATCGCATCGCCGAACGAAAAAAACATATATTTTTTCTCCACCGCGTGGCGGTAGGCCGCGAGTATATTCTCCCTCCCCGCGAGCGCCGAGACGAGCATTAAAAGGGTGCTTTCGGGCAGGTGAAAGTTAGTGATAAGAGCGTCTACCGCCTTGAAGCGGTACGGGGGATAGATGAAGATCGACGTGTCGCCAGTCTTGGCTTCGAGCCTTCCGTTTTCGTCCGAGGCCGACTCGAGGACGCGGACAGACGTCGTGCCGACGGCTATGATCCTGCCGCCCTTATCGCGGGTCTCGTTTATGGCTTTTGCGGCCTCGGCGCTTATCGAATACCACTCGCTGTGCATGACGTGGTCTTCGACCTTTTCAACTTTTACGGGACGGAAGGTGCCGATGCCGATATGGAGCGTCACGAAAACGGTTTTTACGCCCTTTTCGCGTATCTTGTCGAGAAGCTCGTCGGTGAAGTGAAGCCCCGCAGTAGGCGCGGCCGCCGACCCCTCCTTCTCGGCGTAGACGGTCTGATAGCGGCCGGCGTCGGCCGTAGACTTTGTTATATAGGGCGGGAGCGGGATCTTCCCGATTTTGTCGAGCAGGGAATAGAAGTCGCCGTCGTAGTCGAAGGTTATCTCGCGGCGCCCCTCCGTCAGCTCGGCCGTGACGACGGCCGAAACGGGGCCGAAATCCACCGCGGCGCCCTCCTTAAGCCGTTTTCCGGGCTTTGCGAGGCACTCCCACTTGTTTACGCCGCGCTGTCTGAGCAGTAATATCTCGACCGACGCGCCCGTCCCTTTCTTGACGCCGAAAAGTCTGGCGGGTATGACCTTGGTGTCGTTCAAGACGAGGCAGTCGCCCGCGTTAAGACGGTCGATTATATCGCAAAAAAGCCCGTCCTCCACCGCGCCAGTCTTTTTGTCAAGGCAAAGCAAGCGGCAGCGGTCGCGCCGCTCCGACGGATTTTGCGCTATTTGCTCTTTGGGTAAGTCGTAATAAAAATCTTTAACGTCCATTTTTATCTCACTTTCTTCCCGATATTTTACCACACCGCCGCCCCTTTTTCAAGGAAAAGCGCGCTTTTCGGGAGAAAGTGACACTTTTTGCCCCGCGAAATATGTGAAATTGTAAAAGTTGCTTATTTCGGCGCCCTACTGTTTGGCAAATTGCACCTTGACAGAAAGCCCCCTGCGGAATTATAATTTAATTGTAAAAAAGTCATTATTTGGGAGGAATATCGATGGATATAATCCTGACCGTCGCGGTCCCCGCTTGCGCGCTTCTGGCGCTCGCGGCGGCGCTCTTCAACTCGCTTCGGCTCCGCAGGCTTTCCGAGGGCGAAGAGGCGCAGAAAAAGATAGCCAAGGCCATAAGGTCGGGCGCGGGCGCCTACCTTAAAAGGCAGTATACCACCGTCGCGGTGATATTCGCCGTGGTTTTCGTCATTTTCCTCGCGCTTTCGCTTACAGGAATGATGGCGAAATACACTCCGTTCGCGTTCATAACGGGCGGCTTCTTCTCGGCCCTCTCGGGCTTTATCGGCATGAAGATCGCCACCTACTCCAACGCGAGAACGGCCGTCGCGGCAAAGTCGAGCCTCAACAAGGGACTTCGCGCCGCCTTCTCGGCGGGCTCGGTCATGGGTCTTGTCGTAGTGGGACTCGGTCTTACCGACATGACCATATGGTATTTGCTTCTTAAATTCGTATTCGGAGAGCCCGAGGCTCAAATAGCGCAGTATATGGTCACCTTCGGCGTCGGCGCCTCCTTCATGGCGCTCTTCGCGAGGGTCGGCGGCGGTATCTTCACCAAGGCCGCCGACGTCGGCGCCGACCTTGTGGGCAAGGTCGAGGCGGGCATCCCCGAGCACGACCCCCGCAATCCCGCCGTCATAGCCGATAACGTCGGCGACAACGTCGGCGACGTCTGCGGCATGGGCGCAGACCTCTACGAATCCTACGTCGGCTCCATCGTCTCGGCTATGGCTCTCATGGCCGCCGCGGGACTTGCCGACGGCGCCAAGATACTCGTCCCGATGCTTATCGCGGGCGCGGGCATCATAGCCTCGGTCATAGGAAGCTTCTTTGTGAGAACAAAGGAAAACGCCTCGCAGGCCTCGCTCCTTCGCGCGCTTCGCACGGGGACTTACATAGCCTCGGCTATCGTCGCCGTCGCGGCCTTCCCGATTATATGGTTCGTGCTCGGCAGCGATAAAATAGGCGTCTATTTCGCCGTCCTTTGCGGACTTGCCGCGGGCGCCCTCATAGGCTTCTTCACCGAATATTTCACCTCCGCCGAGTATAAACCGACCAAAGATCTCGCCGGCACATCCAAAACGGGCTCGGCGACCATCATGATAGGCGGTCTCGCCCTCGGCATGAAATCGACCGTCCTTCCCGTCGTAATAGTCTCCGCCGCCGTTTTAGGCTCCTTCTTCCTCGCGGGCGGCTCGCTCGAAAGCCCCGAAAACGGACTCTTCGGCGTCGCAATCGCGGCCGTCGGAATGCTCTCGACCCTCGGCATCACGCTTGCCTGCGACGCCTACGGCCCAGTCGCCGATAACGCGGGCGGCATAGCGGAAATGAGCGGCCTCGACCCCGAAGTCAGAGAGAGGACCGACGCCCTCGACAGCCTCGGCAACACCACCGCCGCCACGGGCAAGGGCTTCGCGATTGGCTCCGCCGCCCTCACCTCGCTCGCGCTTATCGTCTCCTTCAAGACGACGGTCGAAAGCTACGCCTCGCCCGACGTTTTCCACCTTGAGATCACCAACCCCGCCGTCCTCATAGGACTTTTCATCGGCGGCATGGTCACCTTCCTCTTCGCCGCGCTCACTATGGAGGCGGTCGGCAAGGCGGCTCAGAGCATCGTCTTAGAGGTCAGACGTCAGTTTAAGGAAATAGCGGGCATTATGGAAGGCAAGGCCGAGCCCGACTACCGCACCTGCGTCGACCTTTGCACCAAATCGGCTCTTCACAAGATGATCCTTCCCGCCCTCATTGCCCTCGTAACCCCCGTCGTAACGGGACTTATCCTCGGCGTCAACGGCGTTATGGGAATGCTCGCGGGCGCGATGGTGACGGGCTTCTTACTTGCCGTCTTCATGGCCAATTCGGGCGGCGCGTGGGATAACGCCAAGAAATACATCGAGGCGGGCAATTACGGCGGCAAGGGAAGCGACTGCCACAAGGCGGCCGTCGTCGGCGACACCGTCGGCGATCCCTTCAAGGACACCTCGGGTCCCGCGCTCAATATCCTCATAAAGTTCCTTTCGATAGTTTCGATCATTTTCGCGCAGCTTATCGTGAATTTTTCGCTCATAAAGTAAAAACCGCGCGAGGCGGGGCCGCAAAAGCGGCCCCGCCTTTTTTGTATAATACCGACAAAAAACACATATAATAATTGTGTATTTTACCTCTCACAAAAAGGTTGAAAAAACCCGTGAAACAAGGTATAATGATAACGTGAACCCGTATCTTTATATGAAAGGAAAAAAACAATGAAAAAGATCATCGCGCTTGTTATTACCCTTACCCTCGTTTTCGCTCTTGCCGTAAGCTCGAGCGCGGCCCTCTCCTCAAGCTGGAGAGTCGCCACCCCCTACACCAAAGACGGCCATGAGGCCGGTTCCGTCGTGACCGCGGGCAGCAGCATCGTCCTCGAAGCCACCCCGTCGAGCTGGCACAAGATGGCCGGCGTCGTCTTCAAAGACAAGGTTGCCGTCAACGGACTTGAAGTCGTCTTCCGTCTCGCCTTCGACAATCCCGCCGGTTACGGCGCTCCCGGCTACTGCTTCGGCGTCGAGCTTTCGAGCGACACCTACGGCGATTTCGTCGCCTACACCGATCCCGGCGTCATGCAGGGCAACAGCATGAGCATAGGCTGTGACCCCGCCAAGACCGCCGCCTGGGCGTTCTTTCCCACGTCTGAGGGCGTCGTCGACGTTTACGGCGCTATGAACAGCCTCGTTCCCGTCAGCTTTACCGACGCGCACGCCACCGCCTCCTACACTGCCGACA
>JAEEIO010000200.1 GCA_016281405.1 Clostridiales bacterium
TATAAGCTCGTAGCTTATACCAGAAATAACGGGCATAAAAGCTATCTTGCAAAGAAAACGTAAAAATACGTTCCCTACGGGGAAAATTGGGATCATGAATATCAAAATGCTTATAAGCATCACGATAACGAGAAAACTCGTCCCGCAGCGCGGATGAAAACGCTTCTGCGCCTTCACGTTTTCAACGGTGAGCGGCAATCCCGCCTCGTAGCAGAAGATAGTCTTATGCTCGGCGCCGTGATACTGAAAAACTCGTTTCATACTTTTCGTAGAAGATACGAGAAGCAAATAACCCACGAGTATTATAAATTTGAACGCGCCCTCAATCGTTGAAATGAAATACTCGTTTATCGCGCCGCCCGTAAGAGCGTTTATACCCGCCGTAGCGTAAGTGGGGACGAAGATGAAAAGCAAAACGCACAACGCAATACCCAAAACGAACGAAACCGCGAGAACAATATCCATCGACGACCGCCCCGTCTTTTTTGAATACCATTTTTCAAACTTGGTGGGCTCCTCTGTGCCGTCGTCCTCGCCCGCGAGCGTGGCCGACCTCATTATCGTCTTTGTGCCGGTAATAAGGCTCGAGAGGAAAACGAAGAAGCCTCTGATAAACGGTATTTTCATTATCGGATTTTTCTTTTTGTTTTCGGCCATCGTCTCGACGGTTATATTGCCCGTCTTTTCGTTCCTGACGGCAAGCACGGTCTTGTAAGGCCCCTTCATCATGACGCCTTCAATGACCGCCTGACCGCCTATTGACGTTCTGGAGCAGCTTTTCGCCGCTTCCTTTTTCTTGTTCTTCATACTTTTAAGCCTTTCATTCGGCTGAAATGATGTAGTAGTAAACAGGCTGACCGCCCGAGATGATATTTACCTCGGCGCCGTTGGTCTCGACTTCGCCGACGAGCCTTTCGGCCTCGTCCTCCGAGGCGCCGTTGCCGTAAAAGACGTTGACGTAGCCGGTGCCGCCGTCGATTATGCCGCCGACGGTCTCCTTGAAGCACTTGTCGAGGTCTGTCTCGACGAACGTGACCTTTCCGTCGATAAGTCCAAGGTATTCGCCCTCTTTGATCTCAAGCCCGTCGAAAACGGAATCTCTCGCGGCAAAGGTGATATTTGCCGTTCTCACTTTAGAAAGTGACTCGGTCATCGATTCGACGTTGGTCTCCTCGTTCTCCGCCGCGTCGAACCCGAGCATAGCCGAAATGCCCTGCGGTATGGTTTTGGTCGGAATGACGACGACGTGCCGGTCGGCAATAGGCGCGACCTGCTCGGCCGCCATTATTATGTTTTTGTTATTCGGAAGAATAAAGACTGTCTTTGCGGGCGTCTGCCTTACGGCTTTCAGCAAATCGTCAGTCGACGGATTCATGGTCTGTCCGCCCTCGACGACCGTGTCGGCGCCGAGGTCCTTGAATATAGAGGCGAGGCCCTCGCCGGCGCAGACGGTGACGAAGCCGTAATCGTTTACAGGCTCGGCAGCGGTCTCCTCTACGGCCTTTTCTTCTTTCGGCTCCTCGATCACTTTTTCGGTGTGCTGGAGCTTCATATTCTCGACTTTTATGTTTATGAGCGAGCCGAATTTCAAACCCTCTTCAATGACTTTGCCGGGGTTGTTGGTGTGGACGTGGAGCTTTATTATCGTATCGTCGGGGACGAAAACGATGCTGTCGCCGTGCTTCTGTAAAAAGGCGTTAAGGTCGGCGGGGTCCTTTTTGCCGCCGCGCTCAATAACGAGCTCTGTGCAGTAGGCAAATTTAATATCCTCGGTATCGAACTCGCCGAAATCGGCCTTCTCGGATGTGACGGCCGACGATTGCTCTTCGGTTTCGATTATGACGCCGTCTTTCAGCACTGAGCCCATGCCCTCGAAAATGTGTAAAAGTCCTCTGCCTCCCGCGTCGACGACGTTGGCCTGCTTCAGCACGGGGAGCATCTTGGGAGTGTCGGCAAGCGTGACAGCCGCAGCTTCGATGACGGCGTCCATGACTTCGGTCTCGGTCTTGCCGTTTCTCGCAAGCCTTAAAGCCTTTTCGGACGCAACTCGCGCGACGGTCAGAATAGTTCCCTCTGTCGGCTTTCTGACGGCTCCGTAGGCGTTTTTAACGCCAAGCTCGAGGCCTTTTGCGAATTCATAGGCGTTGACCTCGGTCTTGCCCTTGAACTGTTTGGAAAAGCCTCTGAAGAGAAGGGAAAGTATAACGCCCGAGTTACCTCTTGCGCCCTTGAGCATTGCGAGCGCCGCAGTGTCGGCCGCGACGCCTATCGGAGTATCTTCCGAAAGAAGCGAAAGCTCGCTTTTCGCCGACGTTATGGTCATCGTCATATTTGTTCCGGTGTCGCCGTCGGGGACGGGGAAGACGTTCAGGTTGTTAACGCTTTCCTTGTTGTTGTTAAGGTTGTTGGCGGCCGAAATGACCGCGTCAATAAATTGTTTACCGGTGATCATTTGATCGCCCCTATCATGCCTTTATCGAATCGACAAAAACGTTAATCTCCTTGACCTTAAAGCCGGTTGCCGATTCGATGGCGTATTTTGCGTTGTGGGTAATGCTTTCGGATATAGCCATGATATTTACGCCGTAGGTGACGGCGATATGGATGACCGCCGAGACCTCGTCGTTCTCGACGCTCACCGATATACCCTTGTTGGTGTTCTTGCCCTTGAAGAGGGATACTAACGTGTCGATGGCGTTTTCTTTCGATACCATCCCGGCGATGCCGTAGCTGTTGGTCACGGCGTTTCCGGCTATCGACGCGATAACGTCGTCGGAAATATTGATGTCGCCGTTTCCGTTTTTGTATTTAAGCATAAGATTATACCTCCTGTGCGTTATTATAAATATTTTACTAAATCAAATCCGATGATTCAACATCAAAACCGTTTTATGTTTTTCAAAAACACTGAAAAGCCGCAAATTGTAAAAATTACACAAAAAATATGTAAATAAATGGAAATTACATCTTTTAATCAAAAAGTCCCGAATATACGTTATATCTCGACGGCGTCGGCGAAGAGGCAAAATCCCTCGTGTAAACGAGACAATGCTTTCTGTAGCATATCGGAACAAGTGGAGACTCCTCTAAAAACTCGTCGAAGGCGGGGGAAGAATAGCTCTCCGACGCAAGCGCCTTATAAATCGCGGAAAGACTCGAAGACGGCGCGCCGCCGCAGTTTACGGTCGACGAGGACAAAATGCCTACGTCCATATTCTGCGGCATAAGCGTCTCTGCAAGATACAAATCAAACTCGCCGGCCGCAAGAGCGGACAGATAATCGGCGTATTCAAGAGTTTTGACTTTAATATCAATTCCTTGGCGCTTTAACTGCGCCGCGAAATCGTCGGCGAGCGAAAGCTTGAAGGCGTCGTCACTGTTGACTATAAGCGTAAGCGCCGCCGTCTGGTATTTTCCGTTTTTCTTTTTTACGCCGCTTTCCGCAAGAAGCTCGTCCGCGAGATCGGGCATAAAAACAGAAGACGGAAGATCGAAGCCAGAGAGCCTTCCGAATGCGGGGTTGACGGGCTGCCAGACGAACTCGGCGAATTCGCCGTTTTCGCCCTCCTCGAGCGCCGCTCTGTCAAGAAACAGATTAAACGCCTTCCTGACTTTTGCGTTTGCGAAAAACGTGTTTTTTACGTTAAAACCGATGAAAATAAAATAGTCGGTCGCATAGGAGGCGATCTCGTAATTTCCTTTGAAAACGGTATCGTTTTTACTGTTGTCAAGCGCTACGGCGCACACCGACTTTTTGTTGAAGGCATATACGGGCGAGGTCACGTTTTTCTAGGGGTAAAGACCTATCTTTTCCGTATGCCCGCTTTCTTTGCCGCGGTAAATCAGAAAATCTCCGTCCTCA
>JAEEIO010000201.1 GCA_016281405.1 Clostridiales bacterium
ATGATCTTCGGGTAGACGACGAGTCCCGCGGTGACGTTTCTGTATATTTCGAGTATGGCGTCGACGGCGAGAAACGCTTCGGAAACGGCTATACGCTTGTTCGCCGAGTCGTCCAAAGTTCTTTCGAACCACTGGACCGACGCGGTGACGGCGGGGTTGAGGGCGTCGACCATGACGTAGCGGGCGAGCGAGCAGATACGTTCGCATCTCATGGGATTTCTCTTATAGGGCATGGCCGAGGAGCCTATCTGATTTTTCTCGAAGGGCTCTTCCATCTCCTTGAAGTTTGCGAGGATGCGGAGGTCGTTTGCGAATTTCGAGGCCGACTGCGCTATGCCCGAGAGGGTCGAAAGCACCATGTAGTCGGTCTTTCTCGAATAGGTCTGTCCCGAGACGGGGACGGTTTTCGAAAAGCCCATCTCGGCGGCTATTTTCTTTTCGAGAAGCTTTATTTTTTCGTCGTCGCCGTCGAACAGCTCGACGAAGGAGGCCTGGGTGCCCGTGGTGCCCTTCTGTCCGAGGAGGGCAAGGCTGTCGATGCGGTGACATATCTCCATATAGTCCATATAAAGCTCGTTGAGCCAGAGGGTCGCGCGCTTGCCGACCGTAGTAAGCTGAGCGGGCTGCAGATGGGTGTAGGCGAGGGCGGGCATGGCCTTATACGTTTCGTCGAAGCCGGCGAGGTTATAGATGACCTCGAGGACTTTGCGCTTAAGAAGCTCAAGTCCCTCCTTCATGACTATTATATCGGTGTTGTCGCCGACGTAGCAGCTGGTGGCGCCGAGGTGGATTATCGGCTTCGCCTTGGGACACTGCTCGCCGTAGGCGTAGACGTGGCTCATGACGTCGTGGCGCACCTGCTTTTCTCTCGCGGCGGCGGTCTCGTAGTCGATGACGTCCTTATTGGCCTCGAGCTCGGCTATCTGCTCGTCGGTTATGGGGAGGCCGAGTTCCTTTTCGGCGCGGGCGAGCGCTATCCAGAGCCGCTTCCACGTCTTGAACTTGTTGTCGGGCGAGAAGATATAGAGCATTTCGTCGCTCGCGTAGCGGGCGGAGAAGGGGGATTCGTATTTATCCTTTGTCATGGCTCATTTCCTTTCGAGAAGCTTTTCGGCCGCGGCGAGACGAACGGCCACGGTGAAGACTTCCATGGCTTTTCTGAGGTCTTCTACGGGCGGATAGGTGGGGGCTATTCTTATGTTGGAGTCATCGGGGTCCTTCTTATAGGGGAAGGCCGATCCCGCGGGCGTGAGTTTTACGCCCGCCTTTCCGGCAAGCTCTATGACCCTCTTCGCGGTGCCTTTCTGCACCTGGACCGAGACGAAATAGCCGCCCTTGGGGGCTTTCCACTCGATTATGCCCTTGCCTCCGAGTTCCCTTTCGAGTATGCCTTCGACCATGTCGAAGCGCGGACGCAGGGCAACGGCGTGCTTTCTCATGACTTTAAGGACGCCCTCGAGGTCTTTGAAATATCTGACGTGCATAAGCTGGTTAAGCTTATTGGGGCCGATGGTCTGCGGAAAAATGCGTTTTTTGAGTTCGGCTATCATGCCGACGCCCGAAGCCATGGCCGCGACGCCCGAGCCGGGGTAGCTTATCTTGGAAGTGGAGACGAATTCTATGGCCCTGTCGGGGCAGCCCGCCTTTTCGCACTCGTCTATGATGTTAAGGAGTTTGGCGGGGGCGTTTTCGAGGAAGTGGACTATGTAGGCGTTATCCCACATTATTTTGAAGTCCTTTGCGGCGGGCTTCAGTTCGGCGAAGGCGCGGACGGTGGCGTCGGAGTAGACGACGCCCTCGGGATTGGAGTATTTCGGGCAGCACCAGATGCCTTTGACGCTTTCGTCGCTTTCCGCGAGGCGTCTTACCTCGTCCATATCGGGACCCTCGTCGGTCATCCTGACGTTTATCATCTCGATACCGAGCGCCTCGGTGACGGTGAAATGACGGTCGTAGCCCGGCACGGGGCATAAAAACTTTACTTTCGGGAGTTTGCACCACGGCGTGCCGCCGCCCGTGCCGAAGAGCATGAAGCCGGCGAGGACGTCATACATCATGTTGAGGGAGGAGTTGCCGCCGACTATGACGTTGTCGGGCGAGACCTCCATGAGTTCGGCGAAGAGTTTTTTCGCCGCGGGGAGACCGTCGGTCAGGCCGTAGTTTCTGACGTCCACGCCGTCGGAATAGCAGTCGGCGTTTTTGTTGACGGCCGAGAGCAGTCCCTCGATGGTGTCGAGCTGTTCGGAGTTCGGTTTGCCTCTCGACATATCGAGGGATAGCCCCTCCAAAAGACATTTTTCATAGTCCGCCCTTGCGAGATCGAGCTCTTCCGTAAGCTCGGAGGCGGTCATTTCGGTATATTTTTTCATAAAGCCTCGGTTCTTCTTTCAGAGTGATTTCAGGTAGTTTATTTCGTCTTCGGTGAGGACGCGGTATTTGCCGACGCCGATATTGCCGAGACGGAGATTGCCGTAAGATATTCGCTTTAAGATTATGACCTTTGCGCCTATGGTGTCGAGCATTCGTCTTATCTGACGGTTTTTGCCCTCGGTTATGGTTATGAGCATAACGGTTTTTCCGTCGTCGCGGCTCTCAGCCTTGACTGTGGCGGGCTCGGTCCTGTAGCCGTCGTCCAAAACGACGCCGTCGCGGAGCCGCTTTAAGTCGGCGGGGCTTACCTCGCCGTCGACGGTGACGCGGTAGGTCTTCGGGAAATGCTTGGAGGGGTGGGTGAGGCGGAGCGAAAGGTCGCCGTCGTTGGTGAGCAGCAAAAGACCTTCGGAGTCGCGGTCAAGACGGCCGACGGGAAAGACGCGCTGGGTTATGCCGCCGAGCAAGTCGGTGATGCACTTTCTTCCCTCGTCGTCCTTCATTGTGGTGACGTAGCCGCGCGGCTTATAGAGCATAAAGTAGGAGCGCGGGTTTTCGCGGTTCCTTATCGCCTTTCCCATGACGAAGACGCGGTCTTTTTTGGCGTCTACGCGCATGCCTATCTCGGCGGGAGTGACGTCCCCCGCGACGGTGACGCGGTAGGTCTTGGGAAAGTGCTTCGACGGGTGGGTGAGCCGAAGGGCGAGGTCGCCGTCGTTGGTAAGTATCAGAAGCCCTTCGGAGTCGCGGTCGAGGCGCCCGACCGGAAAGACGCGTTGGGTTATGCCGTC
>JAEEIO010000202.1 GCA_016281405.1 Clostridiales bacterium
ATATAAAGACCATGCTTTTGGAGCGCGGCTCTCAAAAGATTCTTTACAACGTCCGAAACGAGCTTTACGATAAAATACAGAACCTCGATATGAGCTTCTTTTCTAAGAACACCACGGGCGATTTGATATCGCGCCTGACGGGCGACCTCGACCTCATACGCCACATGTTCTCGTGGATTATCTATAACGCCTTCGAATGCGTTATAATGTTCGTCATGAGCTTTATCGTCCTTATTGAAATCAATTATAAGCTTACGCTTATACTCCTCGTCTTCACCCCGCTTATCGTCGCAATTAACAGAAAAATGTCAAAGGCCTTAAGACCGGAGCATCAAAAGAACAGGGAACAGTATACCGTCCTTTCGACCCTCGCCAAGGAGAATATAACGGGCAACCGCGTCGTCAAGGCTTTCGTCCGCGAGGAATACGAAAAAGAGCGTATGACCGTCGAAAACCGCAAGATGGTCGAGCGCTCCAAATACACCCACAGAAAATGGCTGAAATACAATATCCCTTATAATATCATTAACAGCCTTCTCGGGATTATCGGACTTTTCGGCGGGGCGATATTCTGCATAATAGATCCCGATTTCACCGTCGGCGACCTCACCGTCTTCACGGGTCTCACCTGGGCGCTTAACGTCCCGATGCTCTTAAGCGGCACGATAATAAACGATATACAGCGATATCACGCCTCATCCGAGAAAATAATCTCTCTTCTCAATATCGCGCCGATCGTAAGAGACGCGCCCGACGCAGTCCCGCTCGATGAAAAGATCGAGACTATAGAATTCAAAAACGTCACTCTGTCAATAGACAGTATGAAAATCCTCGATAACGTCAGTTTCAGAATTAACGCGGGCGAGACCGTCGGCATAATGGGCCCGACGGGAAGCGGCAAGAGTATGCTCGTCGGAATGCTCGCCCGCTTCTACGACCCCACCGACGGCGAGATTCTGATAAACGGCAAAGACATAAGGAGCTTTACGCTGAATTCGCTCCGTAAGAAATTCGCCTATTCTCATCAGGACGTCTTCCTTTTCTCCAACTCGATTGAAGGCAACATAGCCTACGCCGACCCCGATATGCCCTCCGAGCGTGTCTACGAATGCGCAAAGATCGCCGACGCCGACACGTTTATAAGACGCGAGACGATAGACGGCTACGACACCATAATCGGCGAACGCGGCATAGGTCTTTCGGGCGGTCAGAAGCAGCGCATTGCCTTGGCCCGCGCTCTTGCGGCGGACGGAGAAGTCGTCATTCTCGACGACACGACGTCGGCCGTCGACCTTGAGACAGAGAAAAAGATCCAGGACGCCCTCTCTGAAATTAAGGGTATGACCAAAATAATAATCGCACAGCGTATAACCTCCGTTTACAGGAGCGATAAAATACTGATCCTCGAAAAAGGGAAGCTCACCGCCATGGGCACTCACAAAGAGCTCAAAAACGCCGGCGGCTACTATGCCCGTGTCTTCGGGATCCAGCACGGCTCCGGAAAGGAGGCGGCTTGCTGATGGCGCGTAATACTTATAACATCGACGAAAAACTCGAGTCTCCCTTCAATATCAAACATCTGCTCCGAAGCCTCGCCTATACCAAGAAGCACACCGCGAAGCTGATAATAAGCCTCGCCATGAATATGACGATAAACGTCATCAATCTCTTTACGCCCTATCTTACGATGATAGTCATTGACGATATTATCCCAAACGGCGATATGAATAAGCTCTTTATCGTCGGCGCAATTTATCTCGTCAGTATTCTTTTTACTTATTTCATCAGTTACAAACATTCAATAATGATGAACGGCGTCGCGAACGAAATCATTTTCAATATCAGACAGGATATTTTCGCTCACGTCCAGGAGCTGCCGTTTTCCTATTTCGATAACCGCCCGCACGGCAAAATACTCGTCCGCGTGGTAAACTACGTCGACAACGTCGCGAACTTTCTCTCGAGCGGCCTCGTGAATATCGTTATGCAGGTCTTCTCGCTTGCAGCCGTCCTTGTGTTTATGTTCACGACAAACGTCGAGCTTTCGCTCGTAATACTCTCGGGCGTGCCGCTGCTCGTATTGCTTATTATCATAACCAAGCCGATGCAGCGTAAAATAATGATAGACTACAACAATAAAAGCTCCAACCTGAACGCCTATCTCGCCGAGAGCATCGACGGCGTCAAGACGACCGAGACCTTCACCCGTCAAAAGAAAAACAGCGAGATATTCGCCGACCTTTCCGATAAGTTCAGGAGAATATGGCTCAAGCGCATCCGCTTCTGGCTGATAATCCCGTCTACGACCGAAATACTCACTACGGCGGTTTCTCTGGCCGTTTACGCGGTCGGCGCCTTGCTTCTCACCGATTGCAGTATAGGCGTAATTATCGCCATGGCGGCATACGCCGGCCGTTTCTGGGGACCTATTCAGAATATCGGCAACATTTATAACGACGTCATGAACGTCACAAACTATCTTGAACGCATATTCGAGACGATGGACGAGCCCGTCGATATATGCGACGTCGAGGGAGCAACGGAGCTTCCTCCCGTCAAAGGCGACGTCGAGTTCAAAAACGTCACCTTCAGTTATGAAAAAGGCCATACAGTATTGGAAAACGTCTCCTTCAAGGTCAAAGCGGGGGAGAGCGTCGCTCTCGTCGGCCCGACGGGCGCCGGAAAATCGACGATAGTCAATCTGCTTTCCCGCTTCTACGACATCGACAGCGGCGAAACAACCATTGACGGCCACAACATCCATAACGTCACAATGAAGAGCCTTCGCTCGCAGATGGGCGTCATGATGCAGGATAGCTTTATCTTCAGCGGCAATATCTATGAAAACATACGTTACGGCCGCCTCGACGCCACGGAGGACGAGATAATCGCCGCCGCCAAAGCCGTCCGCGCAGACGATTTCATAAGAGAACGTCCCGAAGGGTATCAGACTCCGACAAGCGAACGCGGTAACTCGCTCTCGGCAGGTCAGCGTCAGCTCGTTTCCTTCGCCCGCACGATGCTCTCAGACCCGAAGGTCCTGATTCTCGACGAGGCCACCTCGTCGATAGACACCGAAACAGAGGTCCTTTTGCAAAAAGGGATTCAGGGACTTTTGAAAAACCGCACCTCCTTTATTATCGCGCACCGTCTATCGACGATAAAGAGTTGCGACCGTATTTTCTATATCGGAAACAAAGGCATAATGGAAAGCGGCACCCACGACGAGCTGATGGCTAAAAAAGGCTATTATTATAACCTTTGCACGGCTCAAAGTCGTGAAATGGAATGAATAATGCTTGACAAAATGCAAAAATAAATGTATAATACCCCTTGAGTGGTGTTATACCGCTATTATTGTTATGTGAGGTCAGAGAAATGGCAGCACTTTCAAAATCGGCTTACGACGCGCTTGCGGCGGAGCTCGAAGAATTAAAAGTCCATAAGAGGGCCGAGATAACCGAACGCATCAAAGAGGCGCGCGGCTACGGCGACCTGTCCGAAAACAGCGAGTATGACGAAGCGAAAAACGATCAGGCCAAAATCGAGGCCCGGATCGCCGAGCTTGAAGTCATCATCAGCAACGCCGAGATAATCGACCCCAAGAACATAAAGACCGACAAGGTTTCCTTCGGCTGCAAGGTCACTCTCTTCGACAAAACCTATAACGAAGAGAATTCCTATTATATCGTCGGTTCCGCCGAGGCCGACCCGATGAACGGCCGTCTTTCCGATAAAAGCCCCTTAGGCGCCGCGCTTCTCGGTAAAAAGAAGGGCGAGCATATAACCGTGCCCACGCCCAACGGCGGCTCTATCGATTACGAAATACTCAAAATCGAAAAATCCGAATAACAAAACGATATTCACGGATTTTTGTCCGTGAATATTTTATTAGGTGAAAGATATGAACGAAAGCAACGTAAATCAGACTCCGGAACTCGATATCACCGAGCAGGCGGCCATCCGCCGTGAAAAGCTCGCCGCCCTCCGCGAAAGCGGACGCGACCCCTTCGTCATCACGAAATACCCCGTCACCGACGACAGCGCTACTGTCAAAAACGTCCCCTTCGAGACGGTCGAAGGAAAAAAAGTCGTTATTGCAGGTCGTATGGTAAGCCGCCGCATAATGGGCAAGGCGAGTTTCGTCCATCTTCAGGACGGCGCCGGCCAGATCCAATGCTACGTCCGCCGCGACGACGTCGGCGAGGAGCCCTACGCCGACTTCAAAAAGTGGGATATCGGCGATATCATCGGCGTCTCCGGCTTCGTTTTCAAAACCCAGACGGGCGAGACCTCTGTTCACGCCGAGTCGATAACCCTTCTTTCCAAATCGCTTTTGCCGCTCCCCGAAAAATACCACGGTCTCACCAATCAGGACCTTCGCTACCGTCAGCGCTACGTCGACCTGATAGTCAATCCCGAGGTAAAAGACACCTTCGTAAAGCGTTCGCTCATCTTACGCGAAATAAGAGCCTACCTCGACGGCAAAGGCTTCCTCGAGGTCGACACTCCCATCCTCACCCCCTTCGAGATAGGCGCGTCGGCGCGCCCCTTCAAGACCCACCACAACACTCTCGATATGGATATGTTCCTCCGCATCGAGACCGAGCTATACTTAAAACGTCTCATAGTCGGCGGATTCGATAAGGTCTACGAGGTCGGCCGCATCTTCCGTAACGAGGGTATGGACACCAAGCATAACCCTGAATTCACCACAATAGAGCTCTATCAGGCCTACACCGACTACAAGGGCATGATGGACCTCGTCGTCGAGCTATACACCATGCTCGCCGAAAAGATTTGCGGAAGTAAAGTGATAACCTATCAGGGCAAAGAGATCGACATGGGACACTGGGAGCGCCTCACCATGACAGAGGCCGTCAAGAAATACGCCGGCGTCGATTATTACGACTGGAAATCTGACGAAGACGCCCGCGCCTCCGCCGTAGCATTGCACGTCGACGTTCCCGCCGACGCCACCAAGGGCGCTGTCCTCGCCGAGCTTTTCGACGCCTTCGTCGAAGAAAACCTCATCCAGCCGACCATTATCTACGACTATCCCGTCGAAAACAGCCCCCTCGCAAAGAAAAAGCCCGAAGACCCCGCTTTCACCGAGCGCTTCGAGTATTTTATAAACGCCACCGAATTCGGGAACGCCTTCTCAGAGCTTAACGACCCCATCGACCAGAAAGAGCGCTTCGAGCGCCAGGTCGCCGCGAAAAGAAGGGAAGACCCCGCTACCACCGCGCAGGTCGACTACGACTACGTCACCGCCCTCGAATACGGTCTCGCCCCCACGGGCGGACTCGGTTTCGGCATCGACCGCCTCGTAATGCTCCTCACCGACAGCGCCTCCATCCGCGACGTCCTTCTGTTCCCGACGATGAAACCGATAGATTGAACCGTAATTGCTACCGCCCGAAGCCATACCGCTTCGGGCACGTTTTTTATTAAAATAAAAACCGCTTGAAAAACGCGCAATAAAATGTTAAAATAAAGAAAAAAGAAAGGAACCGGCACCGTGGAAACAAAAGTATGTGAAAAATGCGGTAAAACCGTCCCCGTGGAGACCTTCCGTTTCGTAAAGGTAAACGTCAGCGCCACCCAGAGCACATCCTATTCAGGCAGAAAACAGATAACCACCACGACCACCTACGAACAGTTCGACGGCGTCTGCCGTGCAGACTTCTGCGCCGACTGTATCAAGAAAAAGCGTCTTTTCACCGCCATAGAATATTTCGTCATAGGACTTGTCGCCGGCTTCGGCCTCCCGTTTTTGATTTTCCTCCTCTTTTCCGGTAAAGATTTCTTTAACAGCAACGCGGGCACCCTCGCCCTTATCAGCCTCGGAATAGGCCTTGTCGGCGGCATTATTGGCTTCGCGGTAGGTATGAAGGAGCAGGCCGCCTTCCTCGCAGGCTCCATCCTTGACGGAAAACGTAAAGGCACGCGTCATATACCCGTCGCTAAGGGAATATACGACAATAAACAAGGCACGCCCGCTCTCGATCTCTTCACAAGAAGATCGAACCTAAAGACAAACGTCGGACTTATGATATTCTCTCAGTTTATAGCCACCGGCCTCGGAGATATTCTTGTCGATACGCTTTTGGCGAAAGAAACCGCCTCTCCCGACGAAAAGGTGTCGGAGATCGTCGCAAACATCCTCGCGCAAAACGCCGTCTCCGCCGCCGTCGCGCCTAAATCCGCTCCCGCGGACACAGTTTCGGAAACACCCAAAGACAATAACCTGTAACCGAATAAAGCGGCCTGTGGGCCGCTTTTTCAAAAGAGGAGTGTATTAACTTGATCAAAAACCCTTTTTTCCCCGAAATCAACGGCAACTTCGGCTTCGGCTGTATGCGCCTCCCCATGAACGGGCGCGACGTCGACCTCGAAGAGTTTACCAAAATGGCCGACGCTTTTATAGCGGCGGGATTTAACTATTTCGACACCGCTCACGGCTATATAAACGGCAAAAGCGAGACCGCCGTCCGTGACTGCGTCGCAAAACGCTATGACAGAAAAGACTTTCTGCTCACAAATAAACTAACCGATTTTTGTTTCAAAACGAACGATGACATCCGCCCGCTCTTTGAAAAACAGCTCGAAGCCTGCGGCGTCGACTATTTTGATTTCTACCTTATGCACGCGCAGGATAAGGAAAACTATGTGAAATACAAGGCCACGAAGGCCTACGAAACCGCCTACGCGCTTAAGGACGAGGGCCTTATTCGCCATTTCGGCCTCTCCTTTCACGATAAGGCCGAGGTGCTCGATATGATTTTAACGGAGCATCCCGAGGTCGAAATCGTTCAGATACAGTTCAATTATATCGACTACGACGACCCCTCTGTCGAAGGCCGCAAGGTCTACGAGGTCTGCGAAAAGCACGGCAAGCCAGTTATAATAATGGAGCCCGTCAAAGGCGGAAGCCTCGTAAACCTCCCCGAAAAGGCAGACGCCGTTTTAAGAGAGCTTTGCGGCGGGAGCAACGCGAGCTACGCCATACGCTTTGCCGCGAGTTTTCCGTCCGTCGCCATGGTGCTTTCTGGCATGAGCAGCACTGCGCAGATGGCAGACAATCTATCCTTTATGACTGATTTCAAACCTCTTGACGATAGGGAATACGAAGCCTTAAAAAAGGTCTGTGCCGTCTTTAAGGAGCAGCACCTCATCCCTTGCACCGCCTGCCGCTACTGCATTGAGGAAAACACCTGTCCCGCGGACATACAGATACCCGACCTATTCGCCGCCCTCAACTCCTACGACACCTTCCATAACTGGAACACCAAGTTTTATTATAACACCGTCCTCACCGAAGGCCACGGCAAAGCCTCCGACTGCCTGGAATGCGGCATGTGCGAAAGCGTCTGCCCCCAACACCTCGAGATCCGCGACCTTCTCAAAAAGGTCTCCTCGATATTCGATAAATAACGTCGCTTGACACGAGCCGAAAAATCGTTTATAATTTATTTGTATACAAATTGTTTTTCGGAGGAAAAATGGACAAATACGATTCCTTAAAGCTCGAAAACCAGCTTTGTTTTCCGCTATACGCCGCGGCCCGCGAAATATCGCGCAGATACTATCCCTATCTCTCCGCTCTCGACCTTACCTATACGCAGTATATCGTCATGATGGTCATGTGGGAGCAAAAAGAGATCAACGTCAAAGACCTCGGAGGAAAGCTCTGTCTCGACAGCGGCACGCTGACACCGTTACTTAAAAACCTCGAGAAAAAAGGCTTTATCAAAAGAAGCCGTTCTACCTCCGACGAACGTGTGCTTCTCGTCCGCTTGACCGACGACGGCCTCGCCTTACGTGAAAAGGCTGTCGAGATACCGCCCAAGATGGCGGGGTGCGTCCGTCTTTCGAAAGACGACGCCGCGACCCTATACCGTATTTTATATCAGATAATCGGAAACGGCGGTGAAGAAGAGAAGTGAAAAAGTTTTTCGAGAACCTCTGGTATCACTATAAAAGCTATATTATCGTCTTCGGTCTGCTCTTCGTCGTCGGAATAATAATCCTCGTAAACCTCCTTGGCCGCGTAGAGCCCGACCTGAAAGTCATTGTCTTCACCGAAAGCGCCCTTTACGAATCCGACGTTTCGGCCATGGAAAAAGCCTTTTCTGAAAAGATCGGCGACGTAAACGGCGACGGTAAAAAAGAGGTCGTCGTCAAAAGCATCTACTACGGTTCCGACGTTAACACCACTCTTTACGAACAACTCACGATAGAGATGAATCAGGGCTCCGCCGCCGTCGTTTTATGTGAGGAGAAGGGAATAAGGACTCTGTTAAAATACGACCGGACCCTTATAGACCTCTCTCCCTATTTCGACGAGACCTGCTACGACGGCAGAGGCGTCCGCCTCTCGACCGCCGATATGCTCGAGACAGAGTTCAAGTATATCCCGAGGACGTTTGTAGTCCTTATAAGGAATACCGCTGACAAAAGCCTCGAAGCCGCACTCGACTATCTGAAAACGCTCGTCCCCGTTGAAGAAAATTAACCAAATGATAAATACCGCCCTCACGGGCGGTATTTTTTTATCCTTTCGTCATATTGCGCCATATTTTTTATAAACATTGAGTTATCATATTGTCAAAGGCCGAAAAACGCTGTCAAAAATATATAAAGCGCAAAGGCTTTACAGTAAAAGCACGAGGACGAACGATAATTAAGACGATCAAAATAACCGATAAACGTCTATTTACCGTCCTCCCTCGCATATAATCAAAGACGAAAGAAGAAACGGGAGGAAAAATAATGGAAACTTTATATAAGCCTGAAGGAAACCTGCTCGGGCAGGACGAAATACGCGAAATAGCGTCCGACCCAAAGCTTTTGGAGAAGGCGCGTGTCACGGGCCGCATACTTGAGGGACGCGCCGTAATTTGCGACAGCGACCACAATCTTATTGTCGATTTCGGAGGCTTACGCGGCATTATTCCGCGCGAAGAGGCCGCGATTGGCATATCGGACGGCACCGTCCGCGACATAGCCATAATAACCCGCGTTAATAAACCGGTCTGCTTTAAGGTGACTGAAATAGTAAAACGCCCTGATAACGAAAACTGCCTCTATTTGTCTCGAAAGGCAGCCCAGGAGGAGTGCCGCCGACACTTATTCGAAAACGCCGAGATCGGCGACATCGTCGACGCCCGTATCACCCATATGGAGCCCTTCGGCGCTTTCGCAGACGTCGGATGCGGCATGATCGCTTTATTATCTATCGACAACATATCTGTCTCGCGTATTTCGCACCCATCCGACAGGTTTTCTATAGGTCAGTATATCAAAGCCGTCATATCCGATATCGACCGCGAAAACGGCCGTATCTGCCTCACGCACAAAGAACTCCTCGGGACGTGGGAGGAAAACGCCGCCTCCTTTTCAGCGGGGCAGACCGTCGCCGGTATTATCCGTTCTGTCGAGGACTACGGCGTCTTCGTCGAGCTTGCGCCTAATCTCGCGGGACTTGCCGAATACCGCGAAGGTCTTTCCGTCGGTCAATCCGCCGCCGTCTATATAAAAAGCATCATACCCGAAAAAATGAAAATAAAGCTGTCGGTGATAGATGCATTCAAAAACGACTATGTCGACCGCTCGTTGAAATACTTTATAACCTCGGGCCACCTTTCAAAATGGACTTACTCGCCCAAAGGTTGCGATAAAATAATAGAAACGGTCTTCTCATGAAAATATGTATCCGCAGAGCCTCGGCCCTGCGGATATTTTATCTGTCGTTATTTCTCGGCGACTTACTTTTGGAGGACTTGGTCCTGCCGCACTCTGTAGACGCCTTTTTCTTTGCCGCGAGAACGGCTGACGCGCGATTCTTGCTCTCGCTCTTTTCAGATCCTACCTCGGTCTGCGAGCTTCTCTGCGTCGACTTTCTCGCGTCCTTGTCCTTCGTCTTGCTCTTTTTTGCTGCCATTTTTTTCACTCCTTACGGTTTTTAGGTTATTTTAACCGCAAAGAGCTGATATATACGGAAAAATCAGACGTTGAATCTGAAGACCACGACGTCGCCGTCCTGCATAACGTAGTCCTTGCCCTCGCTTCTCACGAGACCCTTTTCCTTGGCGGCGTTTTGCGACCCGCAGGCGACAAGATCGTCATAGGAAACGACCTCGGCCCTTATGAAGCCTCTTTCAAAGTCGGAGTGTATGACGCCCGCAGCCTGCGGCGCCTTGGTACCTTTCTTTATCGTCCAGGCGCGGACCTCCTTCGGCCCCGCCGTGAGAAAACTCATAAGTCCCAAAAGGGAATAGCCGCTTTTAATAAGCCGCTCGAGGCCGCTTTCCTTCATATTGAGTTCAACAAGGAACATCTTTCTGTCCTCGTCGTCGAGCGCGGCTATTTCTTCCTCGATTTTCGCGCTTACGGGTATTACCGCCGAGCCCTCGGCCTCGGCAAGCGTCAAAACCTCTTTATATAAAGGATTATCCTCATATCCTCCGGAAATATCGTCTTCCGATAGATTTGCGGCGTATATTACGGGCTTTGCCGAAAGCAGATTGGAACCGGCGAGCAGGGGAGCGGTGTTTTCGTCGGTGACGGCCTCCCTTGCGGGACGTCCGTTTGCAAGAAGCTCCCTGACGCCCTCGAAGAACTCAAGTTCGGCGGCAAACGACTTGTCACCCTTTAAGTTTTTCTTCAGCTTGTCGATCCGCTTGTCGACTATCTCGAGGTCGGAAAGAATAAGTTCCATATTTATGATCTCAATATCGCTTTTCGGGTCGACTTTTCCCGAGACGTGAACGACGTTTCCGTCATCGAAGCATCTCACGACGTGGACGATGGCGCTGACCTCTCTTATATGAGAAAGAAACTTGTTTCCGAGACCCTCGCCCTGCGAGGCGCCCTTGACAAGTCCCGCTATATCGACGAATTCTATAACAGCGGGCGTCACTTTTTCGGGGTCATACATTTTCGCGAGCACGTCAAGACGGCTGTCGGGCACTGCCACGACGCCGACGTTCGGTTCTATGGTGCAAAACGGATAGTTTGCCGCCTCTGCGCCCGCCTTGGTAATGGCGTTGAAAAGCGTGCTTTTTCCGACGTTCGGAAGTCCGATAATACCGAGTTTCATTAAAACAGCCCCTTAAAACAGATACAATAATTATACCGCTAAAACGCCTTATATTCAAGAGGTATATTTATATTGATTTTTCGACATATATCTGCTAAAATATAAATACAAAGATTTTGCAGGAGATCTTATAATGAACGAACTCGATCCCAACCGCAAGGCTGTCGCCGCGGCAAATCAGCTTGCCGCCGAAAAGATGAAAAAAAAGAAAAAGCGGGGAATGTCCGTCGGCGGCATAGTCGCCGTCGTAGCGATCCCGATTGTTCTTTTTTCGCTGATTATTACGTTTTTGCCCGTCATACTCGGGCTTATAGCGACTCTCAATTATACCGAGCCCGACGACCCCATAGTCATAGTCTCGAGCGACGTCGCGCCCGAAAACGGGTATAATTTCCGCAAAAGCGATGAAAAAGCCGGTAATTCTCCTCTCAAATACGTGGAATTCGAAAGCGGAGAGAAGCTTTCTCATAACGAAATATATACCAAAATATGTCCCTCGGTGGTAAGAATATTCACCTCGTCGAGCGTTGACGAGAAAACCGGCTATTCCGCCTCCGGCTTTATAATATCCGAAGACGGCTACATATTGACGAACGCCCACGTCGTTGCGGACACGGCTAAGGTCGAAGTTGTCACCTATGACGAAAAGACCTTCGAAGCGAAAGTAATAGGCTTCAGCGAACCCGATGACGTCGCGCTCATAAGAATCAACGCTTATAACCTCACACCCGCCGTTTTAGGCGATTCCGACGAAGTGCTCGTCGGCGACGACGTCTCGGCCGTCGGCGGCCCCGCCTCATACGCGCTCTCCTACACCATGACCCACGGAATAATATCCGGTATAAGAAACGGAATAAGCTTTGACGGCGGAGAGCCCGTCGATCTCATACAGACCGACACACCCATAAACGGCGGCAATTCGGGAAGCCCGCTCATAAACGACAAGGGCGCCGTAATAGCCATAAACTTTATGAAGCTCTATTCGACGTCCTATGTCCCGATAGAGAACATGTCCTTCGCAATACCGATAAACACCGCTAAAAAGCTCGCGCGCGATTTTGTGAGCTACGGACGTAAGCTCGGCACTCCCGCCTTTGGCTTCGTCGAATGCACCTACGAAGAAGAGGTATACGGCAGGCGTCCCGCCGGCGTGCGCATAGGCGGAACGATAGAAGGCTCCGACGCCGAAGACAAGGGTTTTCAGGCAGGCGATATCATAACGCACCTTAACGGCGAAGAGATCGAAAGCCTCGACCATTTTATCGAACTGCGCGACAAACTGTCAGCTTTCGATATAGTGGATGTCACATATTTCAGAAATGAAAGCGGCAGTCACACGGTTTCTCTCAAACTAGGCGAGTTTTACTAATATAAAATAATAAAACTCCCCCGTAATTTGGGGGAGTTTCTATTTGTGTTTACCGCACACTAAACATAAGCGTTTGATAGTAAGACTCGAACCGATCTTTATACACGCTGTCTACGGGAGTGTTTGCAAACTCGTTCGGATCAACGTAATTAACGACGTATTGCTCATAAGCCCTTTTCATCTTCTTATAAAGCTCATACGCCTTGCTGCCGTCTTTCGCGTTC
>JAEEIO010000203.1 GCA_016281405.1 Clostridiales bacterium
ATAGGCTCCTTCATCCACTGGTGCTTTGAAAACGCCTTCCGTAACGGCCTCGACGACAAACCATTCGACACTTTAACTGACGCCGAGATAAAAATCCTTTCCGAAAAGCTGTCCGGCGAATACGTCGAGCGCTTCTTTTCGAGCGCCAACGAGCAGTCCGACCGCTATAACTACCTCTTCGAGCGCCTTCGCGCCTACCTTTGCGAAATGCTCGTCGCCATGCGCGAGGAAAACGAACAGTCCGACTTTGTCCCGACCGATTTCGAACTGAATATCGGCGAGGACGGCGACGTAAAACCGATAAAAATAAAAACCTCCTCCGGCATCGAAGCCGTAATGAGGGGCTTTATCGACCGCGTCGACGTCTACGAGCGAGGCGACGACCGTTTCGTCCGCATAATCGACTACAAAAAAGGCGATAAGAAACTCGACTATTCCGACGTTATAAACGGCGTCAGACTTCAGATGTATATCTACCTTTTCACGCTGACCGAAAACGGTCAAAAGCGCTTCAAAGGGACGGTGCGTCCCGCCGCGATCATGTATCGGAACAGATTCGGCTCGCACTGCACGGTTCAATTCGGCGAGAATGTCAAATACTCTCCGCTTTCAACGAGCGGACTTTTCGTCGACGACGTCGAAGTCCTCAAGGCGATGGATAAAGAACTGCAGGGAAAGTTCATCCCCGTCAAAGAAACGAAAAAGAAAACCATTGACGCTCGCTCTCACGTCGTAAGCGAAGACGATTTCAACGAGATAAAACGTTATATCGGAAAGAAACTCGCCGAGACGGCCGAAGAACTCTATAACGGCAACATAACCGTCTCGCCGTTAAGCTGCGACTACTGCGATTACAAATCGGTCTGCGGCTCGATATGCGAATCAAAACGCGAGACCGTCAAAATCAAAAACGCCGCCGATCTTATGGCCGCGATAAAGGAGGATTAGACAGATGGAAGAAAGCCGTAAAGCGGCCGTAGAACACGTCGGACACTCCATAAGCCTGTCGGCCTCCGCCGGATCGGGTAAAACCCACATCCTCACAAAGCGGATAATCGAAAGACTTAAAAACGGCGGCGACGTTTCTCGCCTTCTCATTGTCACCTTTACCGTCGCGGCCGCCGCTGAAATAAGAACGAGAATAAGAAAAGCCCTCGCAGAACTTATCGAATCCGAACCCGACAATCCCCGCTACCGCGACCAGCTTATGCGCGCCGACAAAGCTGAGATATCTACCATAGACTCCTTCTGTCTTCGCGTCGTCCGCCGAAATTTCGAGGCGGCGGGCGTCTCGCCCGACTTCCGTATTGCCGACGCCACGGCATACAAACTGCTTTGCGCGAGCGTCGCCTCCGAAGCGGTCGACGTCCTCGCGTCGGATCCCGCGAACAGACCGCTTTTTGAAAACGTCCTCGCGGGCAGCGATAACGACAGCCTCGAAGACGTGCTGATAAGCTGCTACGAAAAACTCGGCGCCACCGCTTTCCCTGAAAGGTATTTCGATAAGACCCGCGCCGTTTTGGACGAGCCTTACGAAAACAGCTCTCTGTTAAAAAGCCTTTATAAAGACGTCGAGGATTTTCTTATCTATCTCGACGGCGCCCTCTCTAAGCTTATGTCAGCCGCCTCGGCCGACAGCGATATACACGATATTCTTAAAAAAGTATATATCCCTGACAAAACCGTTATCGACGAACTGCTTTCCGCCGCTTCTAAATGCGATCACGCGGCCTACGTCGCCGTTGCGGGAGACCTCAAACTCGCAACATTTCATAGAAATGGTCAGAATGAAAACGTCTTCGTAAAGCGCTATGACTCGTTAAGAGAAGAATTAAGAAGTGTCATAAAAAAATACGTCGGCCTCGTCAAATTCACCGAGGAAGAATACAAACGCGAGCACGCAAGACTTAAAGAGACCGTAAACTGCCTCGAAAGAGCGGTAAAACTCTATTCCGATATGCTTTCGGCGGAGCTTAAAGACCGTAATATAATGAGCTTTCCCGAGATACAGAGAAAGTGCTTCGACCTTCTCGTAAAGGACGAAAAAGACGGCGATTTGGTACCGACGGAGCTTGCCGTCTCTCTGTCGTCGCGCTACGACGAGATAATGATAGACGAGTATCAGGACACCAACTCCGTCCAGGACATGATATTCCGGGCCGTCTCCGACCGCGAAAACAATATTTTCATAGTCGGCGACGACAAGCAAAGCATCTACGGCTTCCGTAACGCCTCGCCCGAAATATTCCGTAAAAAACTCATCTCGGGTAAGAGCGAGCATATAACTCTTTCAAGAAACTTCCGATGCAGGGAAGAGATAATAAACGCCGTAAACGCCGTTTTTTGCGATATAATGCGCTCCGACACGGGACTTTGCGACTATTCCAAAGAAGCAAAGCTCATAGCAGGCGCCGATTGCTACGGCTTCGGGAAGGGAAGCGTCACCCTCTCTTTATTCGAGCACGAAAAAGATAAATCAAACGGCGCGACCGACGCCGAAAATGAGGAAGAAGACCTCACCGCCGTCGAACGGGAGGCCGATTACACGGCGCGAAAAATCAAATCTATATTGGAAAGCGGCGTCGAGATCTACGATAAGGCGGCCGACCGCCGCCGTCCCGTCCGTCCCTCCGACATAGCGGTAATGTCGAGGGCGGGGAAGGGCGTTTTGGACGTCTACGCCGCCAAATTCGCCGAATACGGTCTCGACGCGGGCTTCCCC
>JAEEIO010000204.1 GCA_016281405.1 Clostridiales bacterium
AGTCCGTCCGACTTTAATAAAACGAAATCGTTGTCGTTTTGCGGGACCAGAAGGTCGCCCTTTATCTCGTCCTTGAACGGGACGGTCTTCTTTCTGTCGCCCTCCGAACGGAAGCGGACGGTAAAGGGCGTCCCCGCCTTTACCTTTTCCTCGACCTCTTCGTAAGAGAGGTCTCTGCAGACGGCGTATTTGCCGTAATACCCCGGGTCGTCTTTTCTTTCGGTCTGAAGGGCGTGTATCTCTTCAAGCTTTTCGGGGGTGCAGAAGCAGGGGTACGCCCGCCCCTCGCTCATAAGCTTTTTGGCGTAAACGCGGTAGATCTCCCGCCGCTCGCTCTGACGGTAGGGGCCGTATGCGCCCTTGTCGCCCGAAGCGGTCGCGCCCTCGTCGAACTCTATGCCGTAATCGGCAAACGTCTTAATAATTCCGTCGACCGCGCCCTCAACGAGACGTTTTCTGTCGGTGTCCTCGATGCGAAGATAGAAGACCCCGCCGCTTTGACGGGCGAGACGGCTGTCTATAAGCGCCTGATAAAGTCCTCCGAGGTGGATAAAGCCCGTCGGGCTCGGGGCAAAGCGGGTCACCCTCGCCCCTTCGGGGAGGTTGCGCTCGGGATATTTTGCCTCAAGCTCCTCGGGCGACGTTTTCACGTCGGGGAAGATGAGCTCGGCGAGCTTTTTATAGTCCATAACTGTCCTCTTATCTTATGATACTGCCGTTTTCGACCGACCCGTCGAGGAAGACGACTTTGACGGATTTGCCGTCGTCGCTTGCAAGGATCATGCCGTCGCTCTCGACGCCGCGAAGCTTGGCGGGCGCGAGATTTACTATAACGGCCACTTTTTTGCCGATAAGCTCCTCGGGCTTGTAATACGCCGCGATGCCCGAAACTATCTGACGTTTTCCCTCGCCGTCGTCGACGGTGAGCTTGTAAAGCTTGTCGCTCTTTTCTATCTTTTCGCAGGTTAGGACCTCGGCGGCTCTTATCTCGAGCTTGCCGAAATCGTCGATAGTCACCTGCGGCTTATGCTCTTGCGGTTTTCTGCCTTCCGCCGCCGCCTTTTTCGCGGCCGCCTCGGCTTCGAGGGCGGGGAGGACTTTGTCGGCGTCTATCCTCGGGAAAAGCGCCTCGCTCTTTTTAACGGTAAGACCCGCTATGTCCGCACCGAAAAGACCGTCCCACGCCGGGATTTCCGACAGACCGAGGTCTTCGGCTATCTTTTCGGAGGATTTCGGCATAAACGGCGAGAAGAGGGCGGCGACGATTCTGAGGCTGTCGGCAAGGTGATACATGACCGACGCGAGCTCGCCCTTTTTCGCCTCGTCCTTGGCGAGCACCCACGGCGCCGTTTCGTCGATATACTTGTTTGCTCTCGAAACAAGCGCCATGACGTCGGCCGTCGCGTCGGAGACGCGGTAGGCGTCCATGTGGTCGGCGTATTTCTTCACCGTTTCGGCGGCAAAGGCTTCGAGCGCGCCGTCGAAGGCCGTCGCGGCTCCCTTTTCGGGTATGACGCCGCCGAAATACTTGATGATCATGGCCGTCGTGCGCGAAAGCAGATTGCCGAGGTCGTTCGCGAGGTCGGAGTTTATGCGGTTTATGAATATCTCGTTGTTGTAAAGGCCGTCCTGACCGATGCTTATCTCGGAGAGGAGATAATACCTTATGGCGTCGACGCCGAAATATTTGGAGAGCACCACGGGGTCGACGACGTTCCCCTTCGATTTGCTCATCTTGCCGCCGTCGATAAGGAGCCAGCCGTGGCCGTAGACCTTTTTCGGCAGGGGAAGACCGAGCGCCATAAGCATAATGGGCCAGTATATCGTGTGGAAACGTAGGATGTCCTTGCCTATGACCTGCACGTCGGCGGGCCAGTAGTCCATATCGTTATATTTGCCGTTGCCGTAGCCGAGCGCGGTTATATAGTTCGAGAGGGCGTCTATCCAGACGTAGATGACGTGCTTTTCGTTTATCGGGACGGGGATGCCCCAGTCGAAAGACGTCCTCGAGATGCAAAGGTCCTGAAGACCCGGCTTTAAGAAATTGTTTATCATCTCGTTTTTGCGGCTCTCGGGCTCTATGAAGCCGGGATGGCTCTCGATATACTCTATAAGCCTGTCGGCGTATTTGCTCATACGGAAGAAATAGGCCTCTTCCTTGGCGGGATGGACGGGTCTGCCGCAGTCGGGGCAGTTGCCGCCCACGGCCTGCGTCTCGGTCCAGAAGGCCTCGCAGTCGGTGCAGTAAAGACCCTCGTAGGCGCCTAAGTAAATGTCGCCCTGGTCGTAAAGCTGCTTGAATATCTTTTGGACGGACTCGACGTGATAATCGTCGGTAGTCCTTATAAAGCGGTCGTATTTTATGTCCATGAGCTGCCAGAGCTCTTTGATGGACGCGACGATGCCGTCGATATACTCGATGGGTTTAAGACCGTGCTTGGCCGCCACCTTCTGAAGCTTTTCGCCGTGCTCGTCGGTGCCCGTAAGGAACATAACGTCAAAGCCGCGCATTCGCTTGTATCTCGCTATAGCGTCGGAGACGACGGTGGTGTAGGTGTTGCCGATATGCAGTTTGTCCGACGGATAGTAGATAGGCGTCGTGATGTAGAACTTGTTTTTCAAACAAATCCGCTCCTTTCGTTATGTATTATATAAGTATATCACTCTTCGTCCCGTTTTTCAATGCTTTTTTGGCTTTATAGGGTCTCGCCCTTCCGTTTTTCCGTTTCTTTTTTTGAAAAAACTCAAAAAAACGCAAAAAACCACTTGACAAACCGCGTTTCCGCGTATATAATAGTCGCACAATAAAGCAGAAGTATCCGCTTCTCACCTTGCCGGCCGCAGGCCGCGGGTCAATAACGTGATTTGTGTAATAAAACGGGCCAAAATCGCCCTTATTGAATTGCGTCGTGCGGATACTTGCCGCACGATTTTTTGTTCCGGAGGTGTTTTACGATCAACACTACCAAAAGAGAGCACGCCATTAACGACGAAATCAAAGACAAAGAAGTAAGAGTCATAGCGAGCGACGGTTCGCAATGCGGCATAATGAGCGTCAAGGACGCTCTTGCCAAGGCCGAGGCCGAAGGGCTCGACCTCGTGCGCATAGCCCCCGCGGCCGTGCCGCCCGTCTGCAAGATAATGGACTACGGCAAATTCTGCTTCGAGCAGATGAAAAAGCAGAAGGAAGCCAAGAAAAACCAGAAGGTCGCCGACATCAAGGAGGTTCAGCTTTCCGTCAAAATCGACACTCACGATTTCGACACCAAGAAGAACCACGCGATAAGATTTCTGAAATCGGGCGACAAAGTAAAAGTCACCATCAGATTCAGAGGCCGCGAGATGGCCCACACCGAGCTCGGCATCGAGGTAATCGACAGGTTCCTCGCCGAATGTTCGGAATACGGCGTCATCGAGAAGCCCGCGAAGCTGGAGGGAAGGAACGCCATGGCGTTTTTGGCGCCCCGACCCGAGAATAAAAAGCAATAATCAACGTAATATCTGAGAGGAGAAAACCAAAAATGGCAAAACTCAAGACCCACAGCGGTGCCAAAAAGCGCTTCAAGCTTTCCAAAACCGGCAAGGTAAAGATGTTCCACGCCTATAAGAGCCACCTCCTTAACGGCAAATCGAGAAAGCGCAAGAGAAACCTTCGTCACGCCCACTACGCCGACGAGACCAACGCGGCGAACATCAGGCTTCTCGTACCCTACAAATAAGTTATAGGAGGAAAGAACAATGGCAAGAATCAAATGCGGCGAAACCACCCGCAAAAGAAGAAAGAAGATATTAAAGCTCGCCAAGGGCTATTACGGCGCAAAGAGCAAGCAGTACAGAACCGCCAACGAAGCGGTCATGAAGTCTCTTGTCTACGCCTATATCGGCAGACGTCTCAAGAAGAGAGATTTCCGTTCTCTCTGGATCACGAGGATCTCCGCCGGCGCCAAGGCAAACGGCATGAACTACTCGACCTTCATCCACGGCCTCAAGAAAGCCGGCGTCATCATCAACAGAAAGATACTCGCCGACCTCGCCGTCACCGACAAAGCGGCATTCGCAAAGCTCTGCGAGACCGCGGCGTCCGCCAAATAAAAAAGCTGAAAGACCGACCTTAGTCGGTCTTTTACTTTTATAAATTATTTCTTGACAGAAAGACCCCCGCCATATATAATGTTTTTTATACGGCGTGAAAGGAGGGGCGAATATGTATATCGAAATAACCTCGGCCGCAAACGAAAAAGTAAAGGCCGCCAAAAAAGCGGTCGCGGACGGCCGCGATTCGGGGCTTATGCTTATAGAAGGCAAAAAGCCCGTGACCGACGCCCTTGAAAACGGCGTCGCGCCTTATATGCTCTTTTCGTCCGAGAAAACCGCGTTTACCGATAAAATCGCCGCCTCCGCCGATATCTTTTTCGTTCCGCCTTATATAATGGAAAAGATATGCGACACCCGCACGCCCCAAAGCCTCTGCATGCTCGCAAAGAGGCCGCAATACGGCGGCGCGCCGAAAGACGGCCGCTACCTCCTTTGCGAAAGCCTTCAGGACCCAAAAAACTTAGGCGCCGTCGTGAGAACGGCCGACGCCCTCGGGATGTCGGGCGTCATACTCTCGGGCAACAGCGCCGACCCCTATTCGCCGAAAGCCACAAGGGGAGCCATGGGCTCCAACCTCTACCTGCCCGTTTACGAACTCGGACTAAAAGATATTTCGTCCCTTAAAAAGAGGTTTAAGATATACGGCGCCGTCCTCGACGAGAAGGCGCGCCCCATAGACGAAACCGACATGACGGGAAATATCATAGTCGCCGTCGGCAACGAAGGCGCGGGACTTACTCCCGAGCTTATCGCCCTTTGCGACGGCGCGGTATATATTCCCATGAAGGGAAGGGCGCAGTCCTTAAACGCCTCGGTCGCCGCCGCCCTCATAATGTGGGAGATAACGAAGGGGGCAAAAAGATGAACGAAAAAGTCTACGCCCTGTGGTTCGCCTCCGTCTGCGGCGCGGGCAGCGCCGCGGCCGATAAGGCCGTGACGGTGTTTTCCTCATTTAAGGAGATATATGAGGCTCCCGCCGAAAAGCTGAAAGAGGCGGGCATATCCGAAAGGTCGCCCTTATACTCTGCCGATAAAGACCTGACGTCCTTTGAAAACGCCGTCATCTCTTATGCCGAGAAGGATATTAAAATAGTAAGCTGTTTCGACGCCGATTTTCCGTCGCGCCTCAAAAATATAAGACCCGCTCCCGCCGTCCTTTTCGTAAAAGGAAATCTGCCGCGTGAAAACTCTCTTTCAATCGCGGCCGTCGGGACGCGAAAAAGCACCCGCTACGGCGAAAAGGTGTCTTATAAGATATGCCGCCTTCTCTCCGAAAGCGGCGTGACGGTGATATCGGGCATGGCAAAGGGAAACGACGGCTTCGCCCTGATGGGCGCCCTCGACGGCGGCGTGCCGCCCTTCGCGGTGCTCGGCACGGGCGTCGACGTAGTCTATCCCAAAGAAAATAAAGATATTTACGACGCCATTCTCGCCGCGGGCGGCGGCATAATAAGCGAGTGCTTTCCCGGCGCCGCGCCCTTTCCCGCGAACTTCCCCAAGCGTAACCGCATAATGGCGGGACTCGCAAACGGCGTCCTCGTCACCGAGGCGCCCAAGTCGAGCGGCGCGCTTATCACCGCCCACTACGCCCTCGAATACGGCAAAGACGTCTTCGCCGTCCCCGGCTCGCTCTTTTCAAGAGAGAGCGACGGCGTCAATATGTTAATCCGCGACGGCAAGGCAAAGCCCGTATTAAACCACCTCGATATCCTCGAGGAATACTCGGGACTTTTCGATTTCGTCCCGACCGAAAACAAAGACGCGCCCGCCCCCGCGGAGCGCGAAGAAAAGAAAGAAAAGAAAAAGAAAAAAGCGGCTTTTGAAGCCAAGGCGGGAACCAAAAAGGAAGACCTTTGCGATCCCGCGCCCTTTTTGCCGCCCGAGACGGGCGACGAAAAGTCCGACAGGGTGCTTTCGCTCCTCGCCTCGCGCCCCATGCATCCCTCCGAGATAGCGGAGCTTTCGGGCATCCCCGCTCCCGAGATCTCGGCCATGATGACGGTGCTCGAGCTCGACGGCAGGATCGCTCCCGAGGCGGGCGGATACTTCAAAAGACTTGTCTGATATATTATTGTAAAGGATGATCCCGATTGTCAAAGAAACTCGTTATCGTTGAGTCCCCCGCGAAAGCCAAGACCATCAAAAAATATCTCGGAGAGGGCTACGAGGTCGTCGCCTCGATGGGCCACGTCCGCGACCTCCCCGAAAAGACGCTCGCCGTCGATATGAAGACCTTCGCGCCCCAATACGTCGATATGAAAGGGAAGGGCGAGGTAATAGCGAAGCTCCGCGACCTCTCTAAAAAGAGCGACGGCGTGCTGCTCGCCACCGACCCCGACCGCGAGGGCGAGGCCATTTCGTGGCACCTTGCCAACATTTTAGGCCTTGACGTCAAGGACAAAAACCGCATCACCTTCAACGAGATAACCAAAAACGCTGTCACCGAGGGCGTCAAAAACCCCCGCCCGATAGACCTGGATCTCGTCGACGCCCAGCAGGCAAGAAGAGTCCTTGACCGCCTCGTCGGCTACAAGTTAAGTCCGTTTCTTTGGAAAAAAGTCCGTAAAGGACTTTCGGCGGGCCGCGTTCAGTCGGTCGTCGCTGGCATGATAGTCGACCGCGAGCGCGAGATAGAAGCCTTCAAGCCGTCCGAATACTGGAACGTCTCGGCCTTCCTTCTGAAAGAAGGCGGACGCCGTCCCTTCGAAGCCAAATACTACGGCACAGACGACAAAAAGGCGACGGTCTCATCCGAGGCCGAAAGCGCCGAGCTCATCAAAGAACTCGAAAAGGCCGAATACGCCGTCGCCTCGGTCGAAAAGAGCCGCAAGCTCCGTCAGCCCGCGCCGCCCTTCACCACCTCGACTTTGCAGCAGGACGCCTCCCGCAAACTTAACTTCACGAGCAAGACCACAATGCGCGTCGCGCAGGCGCTTTACGAAGGCGTCGACATAAAAGGCCACGGCCCGACGGGTCTCATAACCTATATGAGAACCGACTCGCTCCGCATCTCCGAGGACGCCGTTTTCGCCGTCCGTAACTATATCGCCTCTGCCTACGGCGAGGCCGCCCTCCCCAAGTCCCCCAGGCGTTACCGCGCCAAAAGCGGGGCGCAGGACGCCCACGAGGCCATACGTCCCTCCTACGTCGAGTTCACCCCCGCCGACGTCAAGGACAGCCTCACCGCCGAGCAGTATAAACTCTATAAGCTCATCTGGGAGCGCTTCGTCGCCTGCCAGATGAAGCCCTGCGAATACGAATGCACCACCGCCGTCATAACGGCGGGACGCCATATACTCCGCGCCAACGACCAGAAGACCGTCGCGCCCGGATTTACCGTCCTCTACGTCGAGGGCACCGACTCCGAAGACGACGAAACGGGACGTCTTCCCGAACTTACGGCGGGCGAAAAGCTCGTCCTCAAAAACGTCACGGGCGAGCAAAAATTCACCCAGCCGCCCTCCCGCTATAACGAAGCGACGCTCGTCAAGGCGATGGAGGAAAACGGCATCGGCCGCCCGAGCACCTACGTCCCCATAATCTCGACGATACTCGCCCGCGGCTACGTCGAAAAAGAGAAAAAGAATTACAAGGCCACCGAACTTGGAAACGTCACGACCGACCTGATGCGCAAATGCTTCCCCGACATAATAGACGTCGGCTTCACCGCCGATATGGAAAAGAAGCTCGATTCGGTCGAGGAGGGCAAAAACGACTGGTCGAAGATAGTAAAAGACTTTTACGGCCCCTTTGAAAAGTCGCTCGAAAACGCCGAGGACGAGTTAAAAGGCCGCAAGTTCAAGGTCAAGGAAGAGGAAAGCGACGAAAAATGCCCCAACTGCGGCAAGACCCTCGTCATCCGCGTCGGACGTTTCGGCAAGTTCTTGGCCTGCCCCGGCTATCCCTCCTGCCGCTTCACCAAACCGATAACCTTAGGGACGGGCGCCGTCTGCCCCAAGTGCGGAGGCGACATAGTCGAAAAGACCTCCAAGCGCGGCAAAAAGTTCTACGGCTGCGCCAACTACCCCAAGTGCAATTTCGCGACGTGGGACGTCCCCACCAAGGATAAATGCCCGAACTGCGGCGCCGTCCTTCTTAAAAAGACGGGACGCGACGGCAAGATATACTGCGGCAGGGAGTGCGGCTACACCGCGCCCCTTCGCAAGCGCGGACAGAAAGATGAAAAAGCCGATTGAGGTGATAGGCGCGGGCCTCGCGGGCTGCGAGGCGGCCCTTGCCGTAAGCCGCGCGGGCGTTCCCGTTATTTTACGCGAGATGAAACCGAAAATGACGCCCGCCCATAAAAGCCCGCTTTTTTGCGAGCTCGTCTGCTCCAACTCCCTTCGCGCCGCGGGCCTCGC
>JAEEIO010000205.1 GCA_016281405.1 Clostridiales bacterium
ATCCCGACGGCAATGAAACGTAAGCAAAAAATATCCGCCGCCATAAAGGCGGCGAGGAATAAAAACTATCTCTTAGTTCCAGCCGTTATCGTCGGCGTGGGCTCCGTATCGTTCGCGGCGGCGCGTGCGCCGCCTCTCACTCACTTCGCTGCGCCTCCTCTCCCCAAAAACGGCGAAATACTCGGTTCGCCGTTTTCGGGGTCCCCGAGCTTGCTATCCCAACGGCAATGAAACGTAAGCAAAAAATATCCGCCGCCATAAAGGCGGCGGATATTTCTTTGTTGCTTAGTTCCAGCCGTTGGGATAGGAGCCCTCGTTATCCTCGAAGCTGACGGTGATAACGTCTTCGGACTCGAAAACTTCGAGCTCGAGTTCGGGCGCGGTATACTTTTTCATTTCAGTTTACTCCTTTCTCGAACTCAGGCGTTAAGAGCGTCGAGCTCGGAAGCGGCTATAACATCATTAATGCTTCTGACAATGGGATCGGCATAGATTATCGAGCCGTCGGTAAGTTTGACATAGCCTCTCGCGACGAACTGTCTGTCTTCCATGCCGTCCGGAATGCCGACGAGAACGGCGGTGAAGGTAATGTCGTCGCCGGTCTCTTTATACATCTTGACGGCTTCAACGTCGAGATACTCGGTCGCGGCGGCAGCATAAACGTTGCTGGTGATGGTGCCGTCGCTGGTGTGGACGAGCTGAGTGGGATCGTCGACTCTGTCGGCGGGGATAAGGAGAGTGCCGAAGCTGTCGATATCAGAGAGGCTGAGGAATTTGCTCTTGTTGATCTTGGTGGCGAAACGGAGGCCGGGAGTGCCGGTCGTTCTATACTGCGCGCCAAGGACGGTGGGAGCGGTGACGTTGTCGGCGCCGTAGGAGATGTCCTTGATGGTCACGGAGCCGCCGTCAGAGCCTTCGCCGCAGAGGCAGATGGAGATGTAGCAGTCGCTCTGAGTCGAGCGGATGGCGTTGGTGACGTCGAATTCCATATCTCTATTTCTGAAATCGGGCTCGTAATCGTCGTCGTCTATCTTATCTGCGTTGGCGTCGTAGGTCTGATAAATGCAAACGCCGTTTAAATAAATCTTAACGAACTTATGAACCTCGTCGCCTACCAACTTCTTATAAACGGGGCTGACGGTGAGGGTGGTGTCGTTGCCTGCGGTGTTGTCAACGTAAGGTTTGAGGCTCGCGTAAGCGGGACCTTCGGTGACGATAGCGCCCCAGGCGCCGCCCGAGTAACCGGTAAAGGTTATGCCGAAGACTTTATCGGCCGCGGCCGCGGGCTGAGGAGATATGGTTCTGGCGCCAAGGAAGCCGGCCGCGCCGGTGGAGTTGGCCTTCTGACGGCTGAAGAATATGCCGAAATAGCTGTTCGGGCCGGAAGAAGTGCCGTTAGCGAAGACGGGCTTATTGAAGGTGATGGTGAAGCCGTCCATCGGGACTCTGACGTCGGTGGTCATAGCGGCGCTCGGGAACCAGCCGCCCGAGGGGGCGCTGAATACGATGTCGCCGTCGGCGTTAACGGACATAGAGCCCGCGCCGTAGGGGGCGGTGTTGGGAAGAGCGTCCCAACCTTCAAGGGTGACGGTGCTGCCGGAGTTCGTGAAGAACTCGGCGGTGTCGGTGCCGTTGGTGATAACGACGTTTTTGATTCCGGCGTGGACGTCGGACGCGACGCCGCTGTCGCCGTTGGTGCCTATACCGAAGCAGGTGCCGGCTCCGGCAAGGGCGTAGTCTTCAAGGATCTTGACGCCGTTCAGATAGATGTCGGCGGCGCCGTTTTCAACGACGGCCCGGAAGTGGTTCCAGTCGGCGGACTGAAGGTTGGCGTCGGCATAGGCGACGCCGGTGTTGCTGCCTACCGCGGCAGGAGCTCCGGTGGGATTGGAGACCATTTCCCAGCACTGGGTCAGGCCGGTGCCCGCAGTTCCGACAGACGGATGAGCGGTATAGTCGACGGGCTTTATGACGAGGTCGGTAAGACCGGTCCAGCCGTCAGCGGTGGTGCCTAAGGCAAAAACGATGGAGCCGTTAAACCACTCGTGATCGGGAGCGATACCATCGCCTACGCCACCGTTTTGCGAGGGCATACGGAAGTCGAGGTCGATAGTGTAATCGGATCCGGTCGTAAGGGCTCCGGTGTAGGTGATGGCTAGGTTGGCCCAGGTGACGTCGGCTACGCCATACCACATAGTGACGGAGTTGTCGGCTTCCACGACGTATTGGCTACCCCAACCGGTCGTGGCAACGGGAGTCCACGCGGCGGTCTGGTCAAAGCCAAGCTCGATGTTTGCGCTTGACATGGGGAGTGCCGCGAACGCGAGAGGCAGGATCATTACAAGAGCCACCGCGACGCAAAGGAGTTTTCTTTTCATTTCTTGGTGTTCCTTTCTAAAATTTGTAGGGTCGTTTTCTGCCCTTCTTGCGAAAAGGCAAAAATAGCAGAAAACAATTCTGCTGTGTATATTATATATTAATAGTCAAGAGATTGCAAGTCTTTTTTTCAAAAAATGTAATTATTTTTTTGGATTTTGGAACAAAATATATGGTGAAATTAAACAAAATGAAAAAAGTTCCGCCGCACATGGCGGCGGAACGGGTCAAAGACTCAATATAAATCGTCGTCCTTGTGGACTTCCCTTTTGATTGCGTAGAGTCTGGCGTCGGCGGCGGAAATGAGCTCCATCAGTTCTTTGCGGTCTTTGGCGTTGCCGCTCGCGCTTCCGAAGCTGAGGCGGGTAAAGAAGCGTCCGTCGAGGACGGGCACGGGAAGGCCGTGATATTTCTCGCAGGCCTCTTCTATAGCCGCGGCGTCGCCGTTTTTAATCATGATGATAAACTCGTCGCCGCCGAAGCGGTAGGCCTTGCTCGTCGGAAAGCACTGCTTGATATAGCGGCTGACGGCGTAAAGCACCTTGTCGCCCGCGAGATGTCCCTCGGTGTCGTTGAACTTCTTGAAGGAGTCGATATCGGACATAATGACGGTGAGGTCGACGTTCAGGTAGCCCTCGAGGTCCTCCTCGAAGGCGGAGCGGTTGCGAAGGCCCGTGATGACGTCGTGGCGCGAGACGTATGTCAGGCGGACGTCCTTATCGGCGACGGTCTTCTGCTGATAGTAACGGACGATTATGCCTATTACCGATATGACGGCGAAGGCGACGTAGTTGAAGGGACGTATCGAGGCGGCGCCGTCCTTCAGCCAGAGGGCCGTGTAGAGGCCCGCGTAGGAGGCGGCCATAAGTAAAAATCCCGGCACGGGTCGGAAGGTGACGAAACAAAGCAGGCAGAAAAGAACGGTGTAGAAGGCGAGTATCTGCTCGCCGTTGCCGTAGTGACGGTAAGAGGCCGCGCAGCCCCAGAATATGAAGACCGCCGAAAAGACGGCGATGATGAGGGCGACGACGTAATGGCCGTATTTATTCCTTTTCTTTACGAGCCACGCGGAAAAGCCGCAGACGATACAGGCGACCAGACAGGTAGCGACGCTCATGGCGCTCGTGAAGTCGGTCGCACCGTAGGGCGCGGTGACGGCGATATAGACGATAAGGACGAGCGCGTCGATTATCGCGACGGCAGAGGCGAGAAAAATGATGTTTTTTATATTGGCGCGGTCGATGTGCTCGCGCACCTCGTCCGAGACCTCGGGGAAAAAGAGGTTTTTTAAGAACGAGCCGATATTCTGCACGGTTGCGCCCCCTTTCTTGCGGATATAAATAAAAACGCTCCGACGGAACGGTCATACAGTCGGTATGACCGTTCTATCGAAGCCGTGAAAACTATTATTTGTCGTTTTTCTTGCCGGAGAGGAGGAGGTTCGCGAGGATGCCGAGGATGAGGGCGCAGGCTATGGCGGTTATGGTGACTTCGCCGATCTTAAGAGCCATGCCGCCGACGCCCGCGACGAGGATGGTCGAGACGACGAAGAGGTTGTGGTTGTCGTTAAGGTCGACCTTCTGGATCATCTTGAGGCCGGAGACCGCGATGAAGCCGTAGAGGGCGATGCAGACGCCGCCCATTACGCAGCTCGGTATGGTGGCGAGGAGCGTGGTGAAGGGGGCGATGAAGGCCGCGACTATCGCGATGCAGGCAGTGGTGGTGATGGTGATGACGGAGGCGTTGCCCGAGATGGCGACGCAGCCTATCGACTCACCGTAGGTGGTGTTGGGGCAGCCGCCGAAGAAGGCGCCCGCGATGGAGCCGACGCCGTCGCCGAGGAGCGTTCTGTGGAGGCCGGGGTCCTTAAGAAGGTCTTTCTCGATTATCGAGGAGATGTTCTTATGGTCGGCAAGATGCTCGGCGAAGACGACGAAGGCGACGGGGACGTAGGCGACGGCGAGGGTGGCTATGTATTTGCCGTCGACGGCGCCGAAGCCTTCAAAGGCCTTCAAGAAGGTGAAATCGGGGAGCCACTGCATATTGTTGAAGAGCGAGAAGTTGACGACCTGAAGGTCGGGGTTGCCCGTGGATATGCCTATCACCGTGAATATTGCGGCGACGGCGTAGCCGGCGACGATACCGATGATGAAGGGTATCATCTTGAGCATCTTTTTGCCGTAGACCGAGCTGATCATGACGCCCGCGAGGGTGACGAGAGCGCAGACGAGGCAGATCCAGCCGCTCGGAGCCATGACCCAGACGCTGTTGGCGGCGTCGTAGACGGTGGCGTTGGCGGCGCTTCCGCCGACGGCGTCCTTAATGGCGTTGCCCGCGAGGGAGAGACCGATGAGGGCGACGGTGGGGCCGATGACGACGGGAGGCATGAGTTTATCGATCCATTTTACGCCCGCGAATTTGACGACTATCGCTATTACGACGTAGACGAGGCCGGCAAAGCCCGCGCCGATGAGAAGTCCGGCGTAACCGCCGGCAGCGGTCGCGGCGCCCGCGAAGGCGGCGAACATGGAGGGTAAGAACGCGAAAGAGGAACCGAGGAAAACAGGGCTTCTGAACTTGGTGAAGAGCTGGTAGACTATGGTGCCGACGCCGGCGCCGAAGAGGGCCGCCGACTGCGACATGCCGTTGCCTACGATGGCGGGGACGGCTATCGTCGCGGCCAGGATGGCGAGAAGCTGCTGGAGCGCGAATACGATGACCGACCCGAACTTGGGTTTGTCATTTACGTTGTAAACGAGTTTCATATTTTTCCTCCTGATCGGTTTTTATTATTTTATCACATAGCTTTCACTTTGTAAATAATGAATTGACGATTTATGCAGAAAAATGCAAAAAATATTTTTTTATAAAACACTTTACAAATTCAAAATGCCGTGCTATAATATAAGAACTTTTGACACGGTTTCGGGAGTAAGCCCGTTTTTCGGGACGCTTCCCGCCCGATACTGAGTCATTTGTGAATAATAAAAACGGAGGAAAAAGACATGCTTAAAGAAAGAAAGCACGAGATCATCGAGCAGAACAAGATCCACGAGACCGACACCGGCTCGCCCGAGGTGCAGATAGCCGTCCTCACCGAAAAGATAACGGCTCTCACCGAGCATCTAAAGAAAAACACCCACGACAATCACTCGAGACGCGGCCTTTACAAGATGGTCGGTCACAGACGCAATCTCTTGAACTACCTTTACAATAAGGATATCGAGAGATACCGCGCCATTGTCGCAAAGCTCAATCTCAGAAAGTAATGAATACGGGGGCGCGGCGGAAAACCGCGCTCCCGTAAATCATAATCAACGGCCGAAAAGGGGCTTAGCCATTAAACAAGCGCCGCTTATACGACGTTTATTTAATCGCTAATTCCTCTTTGAAGCCGAAAAAAACAGGAGGAATAAAACCATGTACGAAAACCACAGAGTATTCGAAACCGACTACTGCGGCAAAAAGCTGGTAGTCGAAACCGGCAAATACGCCGAGCTCGCCAACGGCTCCGCCATGATCCGCTACGGCGACACGGCCGTCCTTGCCGCCGTCACCGCGAGCGCCGAGCCCAGAGAGGGCGTCGACTTCTTCCCTCTTTCGGTCGAGTTTCAGGAGAGACTTTACTCGGTCGGCAAAATCCCCGGAAGCTTTCTTAAAAGAGAAGGCAGACCTTCCGACAAGGCGGTTCTGGCGTCTCGCGTCATCGACCGCCCCATCCGTCCCCTCTTCCCGAAGGATATGAGAAACGACGTCGCCGTCGTGCTGACGGTCATGTCGGTCGATAACGACTGCCTTCCCGAAATAGTCGGCATGATAGGCGCGTCGGTCGCGCTCTCCATTTCCGACGTTCCGTGGGCCGGCCCGATAGGCGGGGCCAACGTCGGCTACGTCGACGGCGAAATCATCGTCAACCCCACCTACGAACAGCGCGAAAAGAGCACACTTAACCTCACCGTCGCCGCTTCGGCCGAAAAGGTCGTCATGATAGAGGCGGGCGCCAACGAGGTGACCGACGAGGTCATGTTCGACGCCATTATGAAGGCTCACGAGAAGATCAAGCCCATCGTCGAGTTCATAAACAGGATAAAGGCCGAGGTCGGCAAGCCCAAGTTCGAGTTCAAGTCGATGGTCGTCGACGAAGAGATGTATAACGACATCAAAGACTTCTGCCTCGACAAGGTCAAGGCCGCTCTCGATACCGACGACAAGCGCGTAAGAGACGCCAGACTCAAGGTCGTCACCGAGGAGATAAACGAGCACTTCGCCGAGAAATACCCCGCCGAGGAATACGCTCCCCAGATAGCCGAGTGCCTTTACAAGATCCAGAAGTTCGTCGTCCGCCGCTGGCTGCTTGACGACGGCAAGCGCGTTGACGGCAGAGCGATAGACCAGATAAGGCCGCTCCACGCCGAAATAGACATTTTACCCCGCACCCACGGCTCCGCCCTCTTCGCGAGAGGTCAGACCCAGGTGCTTACCGCCGTCACCTTGGGCTCGGTCGCCGAGCGTCAGCTCCTTGACGGCATCGACCCCGAAGAGTTCAAGAGATATATGCACCATTACAATATGCCGCCCTACTCCGTCGGCGAGGCCAAGACCCCGAGAAGCCCCGGCCGCCGCGAGATAGGTCACGGCGCGCTTGCAGAAAGAGCGCTTGAGCCCGTCATACCCGGCGAGGACGAGTTCCCCTATTCGATAAGGCTCGTTTCCGAGGTCCTCACCTCCAACGGCTCGACCTCGCAGGGCTCCATCTGCGCCTCCACCCTCGCCCTTATGGCCGCGGGCGTGCCGATAAGGAAGCCCGTCGCGGGCATCTCCTGCGGTCTCGTCACCGAAGGCGAGCGCTGGCTCACCATGGTCGACATCCAGGGCGTCGAAGACTTCTTCGGCGACATGGACTTTAAGGTCGCCGGCACCAAGGACGGCATCACCGCCATCCAGATGGACCTCAAGATCGACGGTCTCACTCCCGAGATCATAAAGAGCGCCCTCGAGAAGACCCACAAGGCGAGAAATTACATCCTTGACGAAGTCATCCTCAAGTGCATCCCCGAGCCCAGAAAAGAGCTCTCTCCCTACGCTCCCAAGATGCTCACCATGGCTATCCCCGTCGACAAGATAAAGGACGTCATAGGCAAGGGCGGCTCGGTCATTCAGAAGATCGTCGCCGACACCGGCACGAAGATAGACGTCGAGGAAGACGGCCGCATCTTCATCTCCTGCATCGACATCGAAGCGGGCAACAAGGCCATGAATATAATAAATACCATAGTGAACGACCCGATCCCCGGCGTCATCTACACCGGGCGCGTCACCAAGATAATCCCGATAGGCGCCTTCGTCGAGATCGCCCCCGGAAAAGAGGGACTCGTCCACATAAGAGACCTTGACAACAAGTTCGTCCAGAAGGTCGAGGACGTCGTCTCCGTCGGCGACGAGATAATCGTCAAGTGCAAGGAGATAGACTCTCAGGGCAGAATAAACCTCTCGAGAAAAGCGGCTCTCGCAAAGCCCGAGCCCTCTTCCCATCTCGAAGACAGATAAACGGAGCTGATAAAAATGCTTGTTTCCGCAAAGGAAATGCTTGAAAAGGCCGTCAAAGGCGGCTACGCCGTGGCGCAGATAAACATAAACAACCTCGAGTGGACCAAGGCCGTCTTGGAGACGGTCGAGTCGCTTCGCTCGCCCGTGATTCTGGGCGTCAGCGAGGGCGCGGGCAAATATATGTGCGGCTACCGCACCGTCGTCGGTATGGTAAACGGCATGATGCAGGAGCTCGGCATAACCGTTCCCGTCGCGCTGCACCTCGACCACGGAAGCTACGAAGGCGCCAAGAAGACCATCGAGGCGGGCTTCTCTTCCGTTATGTTCGACGGCTCGAAATACCCGATATCCGAAAACATCGAGAAGACCAAGGAGCTCGTCGGTATTTGCGATAAGCTCGGGCTCTCCATTGAGGCCGAAGTCGGCGCCATAGGCGGCGAAGAGGACGGCGTCATAGGCGGCGGCGAAGTCGCCGACCCCGCCGAGTGCAAAATGATAGCCGACCTCGGCGTCACGATGCTCGCCGCCGGCATAGGCAACATCCACGGCAAGTACCCAGCGAACTGGAAGGGCCTTTCGTTCGATACTCTTGCTGAGATACAGAAGAAGACGGGGGAGATGCCCCTTGTCCTTCACGGCGGCAGCGGCATACCGGAGGACATGATAAAGAAGGCC
>JAEEIO010000206.1 GCA_016281405.1 Clostridiales bacterium
TAAAGCTTGCCCGCCTCCCTGCCCTTTTTCTTCACGACCGCCCGCAAAAGGAGCAAAACCGCCGCCGCGACCGCCGTCTCGGGCGCCCCCGCGAGGATATACCCCGCCGCCGCGCCTGCGAAAAACGCCGACGCCTTGGCCGTCATCGGCATCCCCGCCGCCACGGCGATCCCCGTAGGCACCGCCCCCGAAAAAAGCGAAACGGCAAACCCGACCGCGGCATAAACCGCGGGCGCCGCCGCCTTTTTAACAATCGCAAGTCCTCTCTCCGCGAGGCTCGGAGCTTTAATGCTCTTTTCGTTTATCTTTTCCATAATTGGCGCGTCCTTTCGTCTTAGTGAAAGGATTATACCCCGAAAAAGAAAAAAATAATGTCAAAAGGATAGGGACGCGCCCGTAAACCTTTTGACATTTTTCTCAAAAACCCCGAAAAAACCGTTTTTATCCCTTTTTCCGCCTCAAATCGGCCTCGCAGTTTTTCATCATGTTGTTGACGGCCGAAAGCGACGCGCCGAATTCCTTTTCTATATCGTCCTCCGTCACGCCTTTTCCGTCGGCCTTCGCCGCCGCGCGGATGATCTCGCCCAAATGCTCGTCCCGCCTTCTCACGAGCGCGGCGAAGTATCCGTCCCTCACCCCGAAAAAGCTCTCTTCGTTTTCGGCGTTTGTGAGATAGGCCGTCCTGAAGCCGTTGTAGACGGCAAGCAATATATCGTCCGAAACGGCCGACGTCAGCTCGTTCGACCCTATCTTTTCGAGCATATAGTAAAGCAGGTTGACCCCGCTCAATATCTGTTTTCTGCAAAGTGTCGGCAAGACCGACCCCGTCATCCGCTTGCCCTTTTCGTCAAGCCTTTCGCTCACCTCGTCGCCAAGGTCGAGGACGGCTTTCTTCGCGTCCGTAAGACCTAAAAGGTAGTCGACCGAAACGCCGTAATAGTCGGCCGCGCGCCCGAGAAAATCGAGTCCGCACTCCCTTATCCCGTTTTCGTAGTGCGACAAAAGCGCCTGCGAAAGACCGAGCGCCTCGGCGGCGTCCTTTTGCTTTATTCCCTTTTCCGTCCTCGCCTCGGTGAGCCGCATGGCGAAGACCTTGCCGTCTTCCTTCATTTTTAACTCCTTATAAAAATCACGCCGAAGGCGGTCGCCTCCGGCGTGCTCTTTAGTTATCTGATATCCTTTTTGTAGTTGACCGAGACGATTATCAGCGCCGCGAGTAAGAGCGCCGAGATGACCGAGAAGATTATGACGACCGCCGTCTCTCTGTCTTTAAGTCCGACGTTTTCGTTCTTGAGGTCGTCGATCTGCCTCTGCATGGCCTCGACGTAGCTGTCGTCGCTCTCGTCCCGACTGCTCGTCGGCTCGCTTACCGGCTCGCTGCTTTCGGGCTCCGACGGCGTCTGACTGCTTTCGGTCTCCGACGGATTCGAAACGTCCGAAGACGGCTCGGAGACGTCCGACGGCTCGGAAACGACGCTCGACTCCTCCTCGGGCGCGGGCTGCCTCGTGACGGTTATCGAATAGGTCTTTTTAGTCACGCCGTCCTCGGCGGTGACCGCGATTTTGACGGCGTTGGTGCCGACCGCCAGCCTGGTGTTGCCCGAAAGCTTGGCCGAGGCGAACTCGCTTGCCGTCTGATAATTGACGCTGACCGACTTTACCTCGTAGGGGACTGCGATGGCGTAAGAGGTCTGGTTCGCCGCGAATTCCCTGTTCAGCTCGTAACCGTTGACCGAAAGACTTTTGAGGGTGGCGTCCTCCGACAGCACCTTCCCGACGGTTGCTGTCACGGGACCTTCCTGAAGGGTGTCAAGCTCCGTTGCGTCGGTCTTGTCCTCTTTCCAGGTCGTCAGAACGAAAAGTTCGGCGTCGCCGAATCTGAACTGAAGTTCCGTCCCCGAGGGAACGTCCTCTTTAACGGTGAACGTGACGGTAAAAATATTTGCGGTGTTTCCCGGTATGGATTCGTCCATCTTCGGATACACCCATACCTCTATGAGATTATTCAGATTTCTCGGATTGAGGAAAGTTCTTACGTCCATGCCGAGACTGGTAATGATTTTGTTGACTTTTATATTGCTCTCGTAAACGGTAAGATACTCGGGCTGATATATGAGCGCCGCCTGCAGCGTGGCGATGCCGTAAAGGCAGGCGTCGGTGTTTTTAAGATTTACCGAAACTGTGATCGTCTGTTTGGGATGCACCTCGGTCTTGTCGACCGCCAGAGAAAAGGTCGGCAGATCGTCGGCCGCGGCCGGAACGGTGAGGACGGGCAAGAGCGCCGTAAGCATTATAAAGGCGGCAAGGACCGCCGAAACGGTTTTTCTCATTTTACCGCTCCTTTCGGAAAGCAGGAACTGTATGGTATATTATACTATATTATTATGCGCAATTCAAGTGAAAATAACAAAGGTCAGAGAGAAAGCTTCATATCGCCCGTCTTGACGAGGCCCGTCTTTCTGAGTATCTCGTTAAAGAGGAAAGACAAAACCGCGGGCAGAACGAAGCAGACCAGAACGAGTCCTATCCACATTTTGGCGTCCCACGGCGTGCTGTCGATGACGCCTATGGGTCCGACGAGACCGCAGGTCCCCATGCCCGCCGCGAGCCCCTTGCACTGGAGCTTGAAGATCATCGTCGAGACGGGTCCCGTGACGGCGGCCGCAAGCGTCGGCGCGATCCATATCGCGGGCTTCTTTACGATATTTCCCATCTGGAGCATCGACGTCCCCAGTCCCTGCGAGACGAGGCCGCCCCACTTGTTTTCACGGAAGCTGATGACCGCGAAGCCTATCATCTGCGCGCAGCATCCCGCGACGGCGGCGCCGCCCGCGAGGAGTAATCCCTCTTCGGTGCCGTTGGCCGCGGCGGCCGCGAAGGCCGACTCGGAGAAGATCATGGCGCAGATAGCGGCGCTCGAAATGGGAAGAGTCAGTATCATACCCACGACCACCGAAACGACTATGCCCATGAAGAAAGGCTGGAAGGTGGTGGCCGTCGCTATGAAGACGCCGAGATAATACATAATGAAGGAGATGAGCGGGCAGAGCGCGAAGGCGGCGGCAAAGCCCGAGAAGATGGTGACGACGGGCGTCACGAGGATATCGACGGGCGTCTTTTTAGAGACGAGCGACCCCACGCCGCAGGCGATAACGACCGCGAGGAAAGCGCCCGCGGGGCCCGCGCCGTAGAATATGTCGGCCGACCCTTTGGCAGTGACGGCCCAACCCGTAATGCTTCCGTTCGTAAGCGCCGCGCCGAGCTCGTTGCCGAGACTTCCGACGACGGCGGCCGAGAAGACGACGAGCGGCTGCATTTTCAAAGAGGACGCGATGGCGACGCCTATAGCCATACCCGTCGCGCCCTTCGCGAAGTTCGCGATGGTGTCGAGGAATTCAAGTCCCGTATATTTCGCGACGGTGCCGACGATAGTGCCGACCAAAAGGGTGGCGAAAAGGCCCAAGGCCATGCCGCCCATGGCGTCGATGAAGACGAGCTTCATCAGATCCTTTATTTTTCGGCCGATGCCTGGCTTCCATTGATTATTCTTCAAAGCTCTCATCTCTTCTTATCTTTTTGATATATTTTATCATCTTTCGCCGCATATTACAATATTAAATTAAAAATAAGAGGAATATAACGTTTTTTAACGGCAAAAATAGAGTCGGAAAGGCGGATTATTTATGGATTTTTATTCCGACCTCGCCCTCGAGGCGAAGGACCTCTCGGAAAAAGGCTACGACGAAGAGGAAGAAGACAAAGCGGGTTTTCACGTGACCCGCATCGACGTAAAGACAAAAGAGGGCGCAAAGGCCCTCGGGCGCGACGCGGGCCGCTATACGACCGTCGATCTCCCCGACTATTCCCTCCCCGCCGACCTCTTCGAAAAAGCCGTCGGCGTGATATCCGAAGAGATCACCTCCCTCGCCCGCTTGAAAAAGCGCGACTCGGTCCTGATAGTCGGTCTCGGAAACGCCGAAATAACGCCCGACTCCTTGGGCCCCTTCACCCTTCGCCGCGCCGTCGTCACCCGCCACCTCAAGAAAACGCTCCCCCGTTTTCTTTCGGAAGGCGAATTCAGAGACGTCTCGGGCCTCGTCCCGGGCGTCCTCGGTCAGACGGGCATCGAATCCCTTGAGATAACAAGAAGCGTCGTCGAGAGCGTAAAGCCCGACGCGGTGATCCTCATAGACTCCCTCGCCGCGAGGACGCTTTCCCGCCTCGGCCGCGCCGTGCAGATATCCGACCGCGGTCTCGTCCCGGGCGGCGGCGTCGGAAACAGCCGCGCCGAGATAAGCGAAAAGACCTTAGGCGTCCGTTGCCTCTCGATAGGCGTCCCGACGGTGATGACCGCCGAAAGCCTTATATCAAGGGGACGCAAAAAGAAAAGCGCCCTCACGGACGCCGAAGCCTCTATGATAATAACCCCGAAAGACGTCTGCCAGATGATAAACGAGTGCTCCCGCCTCATAGGCTGCTCCCTTAGCGCCGCCCTCCACTACGGCATGACGCTTAGCGAGATCTCGGAGTGGCTCCGCGCATAGTATAAAACCGCCCGCGCCTTCATAGGATTATATGAAAGGTCGTGAAGATCATGGCGGTCGCCGCCCCGTTTTACAAAAAAAAGCTGAAAAAAGCCGTTTTAAGACTGCTCTCCCTTGCCGTCGCTTTCGCGGCGCTTTTCGGAAGCGCCTTTCTGACGCTTTTTAACTTCCCCGTCCCGCCCTCGCTTATTTCGTCGGCAAAAAGCGACGAAACCCCCTCCTCGACCCCTCCCGAGGAGTCCCCGGAAAGCGAGCCGCCCGCCGCGCCCGAAACACTGACGCCCTCATACGGAAACGGCGGACTTTTCAAAAGCAAAACCGTCAACCTCTACCCCACCGACCTCGCGGGATATTCGTCCCACGGCAGAGTCATTTTCGACGGCAAAAAAGACGTCGCCGCCTTGCTTTCTTCCGCCTCGGGACTTGAAAACGGCAAGGGACGCCGCATACTGATTTACTGCTCCCACTCTACCGAAAGCTACGCCGAAAGCGAAGAGAATTACTCGCCCTCGTCCGCCTATTCAAAAGACCCCGAAAAAAGCGTTCTTGCCGTCGCGAAGGCGCTCTCTGACTCGCTTTCCTCCCTCGGCTTCGAGGTGATTTTCGATAAAACGGCCTACGACCTCCCGAATCGGAACGGCGCCTTTTCCCGAAGCGGCGCAGCCGCCTTAAAAACGGACGCCGACCTCATAATAGACCTCCACCGCTCTTATCTCACCGAGGATAACCTCACGGGCCTTCGCGCCGTCGCCTCCTTCGGCGGACGCCCCGCGGCGCAGGTCGAGCTTTCCGTCGCGGGCGGCAGCGAAAAATCGCTTTCGGCCTCTTCGGTCTTTGCCGCCAAGCTTCAGCGCGCCCTTGAAAACGACTGTCCGACCCTCACCCGCCCGACCGTCTCCCCTTCGGGCAATTACGGCTACACGGGCGACGCCGCGCGCCTCATGATCTCGGTCGGCGCCCAGTCGAACACGCTTTCCGAGGCTTTACTCACCGCCTCTCTCCTCTCCCGCGCCGTCGCCGCGGTCATAAACGGTCAAGGATGATTTTATGAAAAAAACTCTCCCCGAAAAATGCGAAAAAATCTTAAAAGGACGCGCCCTGCGGCTTGCCCGCGAGGCCGACTCCGACGAAAAACCGAAAAAGCGGAAAAAGCGCCTCGCCGCCCTGAAGCTCGTCCTGATATTTGCCGCCGCTGGCCTCTTTTTCTTCTTTTTAACCCTTGCCGACTACCGCTCGGGCAGTCTTTCCGCCTACGGCGGAGGCGGACTTTTCTCCGTAAAGGAGTTCGGCGGCTCCCTTTTCATAACCCTTTTCGGCTCCGAGACCTCCTTCCCTTTGCCGAAAATCATAATCGACCTCAAAGACGCCGTCGCCGCCTTCTTCTCCTCCTTTTGACGCCGTGACCTTCCTTCTTTTCGCCGAATATAATGGTCTTGCGGACCCCCGTCCGCAAAACCACGAAAGGCCTGACGAAAATGAAAGAAGAAATAGCGGTAAAGTCGTTCACCTACGCGATGAAAGGCAAAAAAGCGCTCGAGCGCCGCGGCATAACGGCGTCCGTGAGGCGCCGCGCCTCCGACTGCGGATGCGTCTACGTCCTCTCGGTCGACAGCCTTGAGGCCGCCTCGGCCCGCGGACTTCTTATTGAAAACGGCGTTAAGCTCGCGTAAACGGTGGACTTATGATATATTTCGATAACGCCGCCACCACCTGGCCGAAGCCGCCCGCCGTCGTCAAAGCCGCCATCGAAGCCTTGACGGACTACGGCGGCAACCCCGGCCGCGGCGGCCACGCCCTCTCGGTAAGGGCGGGCGAAAAAGTATACGCCGCGAGGGAAAAGGCGGCCTCGCTTTTCGGATGCGGCGCCGAAAACGTCGTCTTCACCAAAAACGCCACCGAAGCCCTCAATATCGCGATAAAAGGCGCCTACGCGGGCGGCCGCATAATCATCACCGACCTCGAGCACAACTCGGTCCGCCGCCCCGTCGCCTCGCTTGCAAAAAACGGCGCCGCAGTCTCGGTTCTTACGACCTCCGACTGCGACGAAGAGACCCTTTCCCGCCTCGCGTCGCTTTGCAAAAACGGCGTATCCATGGCCGTCTTCACCCACGTCTCCAACGTCACCGGGAGAATACTCCCCGTCCTCGAGATGTGCCGCGCCGCCAAAGCCTGCGGCGCCGTCACGGTAGTCGACGCCTCGCAGTCGGCGGGCGTGCTCCCCTTTGACCTTGCCGCCTCCGATATCGACTTCCTTTGCGCCGCGGGGCACAAATCGCTTTACGGCCCCATGGGGACGGGCGTCCTGATAGCCCGCCGCTTTGCCCGCACTCTCTCCGAGGGCGGCTCGGGCTCGCAGTCGCTTTCCCTTCTTATGCCCGCCGACCCGCCCGAGCGCTTCGAGGCCGGCACGCTTAACCTCCCCGGCATAGCGGGACTGTACGAAGGCCTCTCCTTCGCGGCGGAAAAATCCGACTTTTTCGCCCCTCACGGCCGCGCCCTCGTCGAAAGATGCGCCTCGCTCCTTCGCGAAATAAAAGGCGTAAGAATATATTCGGCGCCGCCCGAAAAAAACGTCTCCATGGTCTCCTTCTCGCTTGAAGGGCTCCCCTCGTCCGCCGTCTCCGACCTGCTCGATAAAAAGGGCTTTTGCGTCCGCGGCGGCCTCCACTGCTCGCCGCTCGCCCATAAAAAGCTCGGGACGCTTAAAGACGGTCTCGTCCGCGCCTCCTTCGGCGCCTTCAACACCGAAGACGAGGTCGACGCCTTCGCCGCCGCCGTCTCGGAGATAGCAAAATAAAAAAGTCCGCAAGGTTTTCCTTGCGGACTTTTTACCTGTTCTTATTTCTGGAAAATCGCAAGCATGATGCCCGCGGCGACGGCCGAGCCGATAACGCCCGCGACGTTGGGTCCCATGGCGTGCATGAGCAGGTGGTTTGAGGGGTCTGCCCTCTGGCCCTCAAGCTGCGAAACTCTCGCGGCCATCGGCACCGCCGAGACGCCCGCCGAGCCGATAAGCGGATTGATCTTCCCCTTGGTTATAAGACACATCAGCTTGCCGAAGAGCACGCCGCCCGCGCTCGAGAAGGCGAAGGCCACGAGCCCGAGGATGATTATCAGTATGGTGTCAAGCTGTAAGAAGTCGTGCGCGACCGTCTTTGCGCCTACCGAGATGCCGAGCAGTATCGTGACGATATTGAGAAGCTCGTTCTGCGCCGTCTTCGAAAGCCTGTCGGTCACGCCGCACTCCTTCATGAGGTTGCCGAGCATAAACATACCGATAAGCGGAGCGACCGACGGGAGCAGTAAAACGGTTATGACGGTGACGGCTATCGGGAAAATTATCTTCTCGGTCTTCGAGACCTCGCGAAGCTGTCCCATCTTAACGGAGCGTTCCTTCTTGGTGGTGAGAAGTCTCATTATGGGCGGCTGGATAAGCGGTATCAGAGCCATATACGAATATGCCGCTATCGCTATCGTCGACATATACTCGGGTGCTATCTTGCTCGAGGTGTAAATTGCCGTCGGGCCGTCGGCGCCGCCTATGATCGCTATGGCGGCGGCCACGTTGCCGTCAAAGCCGAAGGCTATCGCGAGCAGAAATGCCGCGTATATGCCGAGCTGAGCCGCCGCGCCGAGCAAAAAGCTCTTTGGATTTGCGATAAGCGGCGCGAAATCGGTCATCGCTCCTATGCCCATGAAAATGATCGACGGATAAATGGCGTATTTGACGCCGAGCGACAGATAGTAAATAAGTCCCTGCGCCGCCTCGTCGACGATTCCCGTCAGCGGGAAATTGCAAAGAAGCATGCCGAAGGCTATGGGGAGCAAAAGCAGAGGCTCGAACTTCTTTACGATCGCGAGATACATAAGCACGAAGGAGAGAAGTATCATAATGGGAGTGCCGAAACGGTCGACCCAGTCAAGCGAGGCGTCGCCCATATTCCTTATAATTTCGGCAAATCCCGAGTTTAAGATAAGCTCTTTGATTACCTGCAAAACGTCCATGCTCCGTCCCCCTTATCCTATGAGGAAGAGCGGGTCGCCGGTCGAAACGGTCTGATCCTTCTTGACGTAAATCGCCTTTACGACGCCGTCCTTCGGCGCGGGGATGTCGTTTTCCATCTTCATCGCCTCGAGCACCATAACGGCCTCACCCTTTTTGACCGCGTCCCCGACGTTTTTCTTTATTCCGAAAACGGTGCCCGGCATCGGGCAGGGGACGGCGTCGGCCGACGCGGCGGCCGCACTCGCGGCGGGAGCCGCGGGA
>JAEEIO010000207.1 GCA_016281405.1 Clostridiales bacterium
ATAAACTACGACCTTTGCACCGAGTGCGGGATTTGCTATCAGAAATGTCCGAGGCATATTATCTGGTCGGGCGCACTGCAGATGAGCATGGGCGACACCCTTGAGGACGCAAGAAATATACCGACGGAGCGTCACAGCAACGAGGACATCAAAGTCAGGAATATTTCAAAAGCGGAAAACAGCTCGCCCATAAGCGTTAAAGAAAACGAAGAGACGATGAACGCCCTTTACAAGGACGTCACCGAGCCGGAAACGACGCCGGAGAGCGACTTTTCGTTCGAGGCGAAGGATGAGAATAAATAAATGGCGAAGAAAAACAAGCTGAGATTCAGAAGCAGCCGTAACGGCACGCGAATAAAAAGCATCGCGTGGCGCGTCGCGGCGTCGCTTCTTGTCTTTGCGCTCGGCTTTCTTTCGGCCATGCTGATCTTGCCGCACTTTGCAAACGAAAAGCCCGTAGTGCCGACGGAATCCGATACGGTGAGCTCCGAAACTGAAGACGTTTCTTCGGACGTATCGTCCGATAATTCGAAAGACGCGGGCGAAAGCAGCGACGCGGGTCAGACTAGTTCGACTCCCGCAGTCCCCGAAACGGCTCAAAAAGGCATAAGAGCCATTTATATTCCGCCGTCGGCGCTTGACGAGTCAAGCGAGGCAAACTCATATATCTCGCTTATAAAAGGAACTGACATAAACGCCGTCATACTCGACGTTAAGGACGACAGCGGCTACCTCTACTACCCTTCCGAGATCGAAATCGTCAAAAAGGTCGGAAACGTATCGGAAATCAACTGCAATTACAAGCAGAACATCAAGAAGTTTCACGACGCGGGGATCTACGTTATAGGAAAAATCACCTGCTTCAAGGATAACGTTATGCCCCGTAACCGTTACGGCTACAGAGCATATTCTGTTCTTACCGACTCGAACGTCAACTGGTATTTCATGAATACCTTCTGGATGGACCCCTACAAAAAGGCGCCGACCGAATATATCTGCGGAATAATCGCCGAGGCAGCATTGCTCGGATTTGACGAGATAATGCTCGACGAGGTAAAGTTCCCCGACGCGGGCCCCACTTATATGCTCGTATACGACGATCAGGGCGTCAAGCGTTCCGATGCGCTTACGGCGTTTATAAACAAATGCGCCGACACGGCTCATAAAAACGGCATGAAGGCGTCGCTCTCGACGCCGTGGAAATACCTGACTGACGCTCTTAACGAAGAATCGGGACAGCAGTATTCGCTTTCAAAGCTTGATATAGATTTCTTCAACCCCGACTTTACTTATTCCTCTTTCAGCGGGATGAGGTCTGTTGAAATACTCGGATCGACCGTGGCCCAGCCGCTAAAAAAGCCCTATGATTTGATGTCTAAGTTAAAAGACGCTTTTGACGGCAAGCAGAAAGGCAAAGATCTGATTTTAAGACCTTTGATTTCGCCGTCGGGACAGTCTTATCAAAGCGATTTGATAATCTCTGTAGCGAGATTGTTCCGTTTCGATGCGGAGACTTATTTCTGCTATTACGACGAAAAGGGCGTATATAAGAGCGAGGTTTTGACAATAAAATGATCCCCGCGTTTGCGGGGACCGTTTAACGGATCATTTTTGCTTTTCGGGCATGACGGCCGCCTCAAGCTCTTTTCCGAGTTTTTTTGCTTCTTTGGCGACGTCGCTAAACAGTTTTTCGCCGTCCTTCTTAACGACGGGCGCGGCGCCTTTCACGGCGGACGCGACCTTCTCAGCCCCTGGTCTCATAATAAGTCCTGCGGCTATGCCCGCGGCAAGTCCGACTATCATCCATTTAACAGTATTTGCAGTCATAAAAACACATCCTTCTGTTTTAGGCTATTTTACCCGAGGCAAACGCGAAAATACATTTCCGAAAGGTTTTGAAAAAATTGGCAAAGATACGCCCTTTCAAGGGACTACGGTTCAACACCGAAAAGGCCGGTAAAATCGAAGAACTCGTCTGCCCGCCCTACGACGTGGTCTCACCCGCCGAGCGCGATGAGCTTGTTTCAAGAAATCGGTATAACATGATCAACCTCGAGCTGCCCGTCGGAGAGAATAAATACAGTAAAGCGGGAGAGCTTTACAGCTCTTGGCTGAGAGACGGCGTTCTGAAGCAGGACGAAAAACCGTCTATCTACGTCTATGAAGAGGAATTCACCGTCAAAGGCGTGACGAGGAAGATAAAAGGCATTATCACAAGGGTCTTTTTGGAGCCGTTTTCCAAGGGCGTCGTGCTCCCGCACGAAGAGACGCTTTCAAAGGCTAAGGCCGACAGATTTGAGCTTATGAAAGCCACGGGGTGCAATTTTTCGCAGATCTACTCGCTTTACAGCGACAGCGACGGAAGCATTTTCGCGCATATCGACGGTCTTTCTGCGGGCAAACCCGATATTTGCTTTACCGATAAGGTCGGCGTCACACACCGTCTTTGGACGCTTGACGACGAAGACGTTTTAGCCTATTTCGAGAGGGCCTTCGAGGGAAAACAGTTATTTATCGCCGACGGACACCACCGCTACGAGACGGCTTTGAACTACCGTCAGAAGCTTATTGACGACGGATTCGTCAAGACGGACGAAGACGACGCCAACTACGTTATGATGATGCTCGTCGACCTTGAAAACGCGGGGCTTGTTGTCTTCCCCACTCACAGAATAATCAAAGGTCTTCCCGAGTTCGACAAAGAGGCGATTATCTCCGCCGTCAAAAAGGATTTCGAAGTTAAAAAGCTCGATTACAAAGACGATCTCGAGGGAATACTCGCGCTCCACGCCGACGGAAAAGCCTTCGTAATGTGTTTTAAGGACGCGCCTTATCTCGTCGTATTGAAAAACGCCGAGGCTGTCAAAAAAGCCATACCCGAAAAATGCGACGCATACAGATCGCTTGACGTCGCGGTGCTGCACTCAGTCATTTTAGAGCCTATCTTCAAGATAGACAGGGAGAATATGGCGAAACAAATAAATCTTACCTACACGAGAGACATCGACGAGGCGGTTAACGGCGTTAAGAGCGGCAGTTATCAGTGCGCGTTTATTCTCAATCCGACGAAGGTCTCCGAGATAAAGGACGTTGCTCTCGCAAACGAGAAGATGCCGCAGAAATCGACTTATTTCTATCCGAAGATAATAACGGGCCTTGTGATAAACAAGATAATATGATTCATAGACGCTTCCGAGTTTTCGGGAGCGTTTTTATTACGGAGTAAGCGAGAATATTCATAATAACTCCCGGCGCGACTGCGGGAATGCCGTATGGCGTTTGTAAAATCACGTCCCAAATAAGCACGGTCATGACGCCGAAATATGCGGGAAGCAGAAACTCTGCCGCGCTTCCCTTTTTGCGTTTCAAGGCGGCTAAAAGCTGCGAAAACGTCACGGGGCTCCAGTATTTATACGAGAGCATCAGAAGCGCCGTGACGTCGGGAGTTACGCAGACTGCCGCGGCGGCGAGCGTCCCGAGAAGGATGTTTATAAGGCGGACTTTTACCATATATCCGCGTTTATCCTGCCGGAGGCATGGCAGTTTATCGGAAACAGCCTCGGACGCGCAGTTTAACGCCGCGTCGGCAGACGACAAAAGCACGGCGCACATAGCGGCGCCGACCAGTCCTCGAAGCGCGTTCGGCATTGCTGAGATAGCGGAAATAAGCGCGTCGGCGGAGACGGCGGTAAGTCCCGACGTCCTTGCGCGGGCGCCGACCAAACCCGTCATGATAAAGAAAGCGACTGCCGCGAGCGACGATATGATAATCGCGGTCGACAGCTTTTTACGGTCTTTTGCGACCGATATTCTCGTGACGAGCATGGGGGTTATCATTTCTCCCGTTGCGAAGGAGATAAAAAGTCCCGCGAAGGCGGGAAAAGAAAGCGGCTTGAAAGACGTGACCGCTGTCGCGCCGTCTGAACCGAAAAGAGTGAAGACAAACAAAAGCGGGATCCCTACCGAAAGCACCGCGAAATGGAGCTTATCCGTCTTTACTACCGAGGTGAAGCCGCCGACGGTTGAGTAGACGGTGACGACGAGGGCCGAGATCATTATTGAAAGATAATCGGGAATAGTGAAAAAGCACGAAAGAATGACGCTCATCGCCGAAAGCTGTGCGGCGACAAGTCCGAGACAAAATATCACCGAAAAGAAGGCCGTGAAGCGAGACGCGCTCTCACCATAAGAGTCGGTTATCATTCCGTAAAAGCCACGACCTGCCGATGCCTTTGGAATTACGCGGCGGGCGAAGAATATCATGCCGACCGAAAAGCCGCAAAGAGCAAAGGAATATAATACGCCGTATTCGAAGCATCCCGAGGCGTTTCCGACTGAAAAGCCGCCGCCGATAAATCCCGAGGTCAAAACGGCAACGGCGGTAAATACAGAGCCGTCGCCTTCAGACCTGAAATATCCTACGGCGCTTTTTTCTTTGAGTCCGCTTATAACGCCGACGGCTGTCGCCGCGACAAGATAAACGATTATAATTACTGAGTCGGTCATTTTTTCTCCGAAAAGGTGTTGACAAACATAAATCGGTGTAATATAATAAATGTATATATATAAGGAGGGAAAATTATGAAAAAAGCATTGGTTCTTTTTGTGGCTCTTGCTCTCGTTTCAATTGCGATTTTCTCGGCGTGCGAACCCGTCGAGCACTTCGAACCGAGGCAGGATCTCGACCAGAGGACGATGGGATATTATGATCCCGTTATCACCGTCACCTACGGCAGACCGTGGTTTGCCAACATGATCAGTTCCCTGAATAAAAAGGGATGGACTATCGACGACAACAACTGGACAAGGGCTATAAGAAAAGACCTCGGCATCAGGCTGAAGCTCGCGTGGAGTCTTGCCGACTCGACCGACTATTTCAGCAAGCTGACGGCCGCCATTGCCGCCGGCGGACTTCCCGATTTCGCCAACATCCACTGCGCGCCCGAGGTTTACAATTATCTTAAGATGCTCGACGACAATGATTCAATACTAAATATATGGCCTTATTACGAGCAGTATGCCTCAGACGAGCTGAAAGAATGCTATGAGCTCGCAGGCAAGGAGATATTCTACCCCGCCACCTTCGGCGGCGAGATAAAGGCTCTTTGCTCCATTACGGGTTCCGAAAACTCGAGCTGGTCTTTCTACTGGATAAGAAGCGACTGGCTTGACAACCTGAATATGAAGGTGCCGACCACCTACGACGAGCTTATAGACGTCATCAAGGCGTTCAGAGACAAGGACCCCGACGGAAACGGCATTAAAGACACCTACGGCATCCCCTTCGACGGCTCCTTCTTCGTATATGGCGCGACGCTATTTAACAGTTGCCACGCCTACCTCGACCAGTGGGTCGAGCTTTCTGACGGCACTCTCGGCTACGGCATGGTCCAGCCCGAGGTCAAAAGAGTCCTCGCCGACCTCGCCGATCTCTATCAGGGCGGATATCTCGACACCGAAGCTACCTATTACGAAACGGCAATGACGAGCGGTATGTGCGGCGTATGGCCGGGTCTCGTTCACAACGGACTTTTCCTGCAGCCGACCGTCACCAAAAATCCGAACGCCGATTTCGTGCCGATAAGGCTCGTTTCGTGCGATAATGAGGAGGCTCGCCCCTCGGCCGAGATTCCAAGCTATCAGTATTACGTCGTGAATAAATACTGCAAGCACCCCGAGGTGCTCGTAAAGCTCCTCAACTATTATCTCTATATCACGTCGCTTGACGCCGACAACGAATACGCCGTCGATATGTTCACGGACGACGAGGCTTTGGAGCTCTGGCAGTTCGCGCCCGTCAACGTCGGTAAGGTCGGCGAAAACTACGGCCGCGCGCAAAGAGTCGCCGACGCGCTCGAGGCGGGCAGTAAAGAAGGCCTTATAGGCGTCGACAACGACGTTTACGACTGGATAATGAGCTACCGCGAAGGCGGCAACGTCGCAAACTGGGGTTGGGATAAGATTTACGGCGGCAGAGAGAGCTCCGAATATCTTATGGGTCATTATCTCGAAGAAGGGCTATACGAAGTGAATAAGTTCGTCGGCGTTAAATCCGATAAGATGCAGGAGACCGAGGCCTCGCTCAAGGATCTTTTGTATTACGGTTTCTTCCAGATTATCCGCGGCGAAGAGTCCGTCAACTACTTCGACTCGCTCGTCGAGGCCTGGAACGACCAGGGCGGACGAGAGAACACCGCTTACGTCAACGATTGGTATAAGTCGATACAGGGTTAAAAGACATATTAAAACGGCCGTCCGTCATATCATATGGCGGGCGGCCTTCCCTTTTTTATTATTTCTATTGATTAAAATAAAAATTAGTGTTATACTTATAAAAAATATTTCGACATTTTCCTTTGAAAAAGAGGTAATGATATGAAAATTCTTATCGCAGGCGTCGGTAAATTCGGTATGACTCTTGCAAAGCAGCTTTCGGCCGAGGGGCACGACATAACCGTTATAGACGTTGACTCCGCCGCGCTATCAAATACGCAGGACCTTATCGACGTTATGACCGTTCAGGGCAACTGCGTCGCAATGAAGACGCTTCATCAGGCCGACGTCGAGCATAACGACCTTCTTATAGCTTCGGCAGACAACGACGAGGTCAATTTGCTGACCTGCATAACGGCGCACGGCATGAATCCCGACATACATACAATAGCGCGGATTAGGAACCCCGAATACACCGAGCAGGCGGCCTCTATGAGAGACGCCTTCGGACTTTCAATGTCAGTCAATCCCGAAAAGCGCGCGGCAGTCGAGATAGAAAGGCTTCTTAAGCTCCCCGGTTTCCTGAAAAGAGATACCTTCGCGAAGGGCCGCGCCGAGATTGTTGAGCTGAAGCTCGAGCAAAACAGTCCTCTTTGCGGGGCTCACCTCACCGAGCTTTCCAATATAGTCAAGTGTAAAGTCCTTGTCTGCGCCGTTCTGAGAGACGGCAAGGTCTTTATCCCGAGCGGCTCTTTCGAGCTCGAAGAGGGCGACAGAATATTCGTCACGGCGCCGACCGACGATCTCTCTACCCTCTTGAAAAGCCTCGGCATCGTAACTCACAAGGTCAAGAGAGTAATGCTCGCGGGCGGCAGCAGGATCGGATATTATCTCTGTCAGGCGCTCGTAAAAAGCGGCGTGTCGGTTCAGGTCATCGAGAGAGACGAGGCGACCTGCCGCGAATTCGCTGACGATATTCCCGGGATCTGCGTCGTCCACGGCAACGCGAGCGACGAGGACCTTCTCGAAAGCGAAGGCATTTCGCAGTGCGACGCGCTCGTCACCCTCACGGGCCTTGACGAGCTGAATATGGTGCTCTCGATATACGGTCAGAATTTCGGTGTGCCGCAGGTTATCACCAAACTCGGCAGAGCCGATAATCCCAAGGTGCTTGACAAGCTTCCATTAGGAAGCGTTATCTGCCCCCGTAAGATAAGCTGCAACGGCATTGTCAGATACGTCAGAGGCATGCAGATAGGCTCGGGCGCCGCCAAGTCGGTCCATCTTATAGCCGACGGCGAGGCGGAAGCCGTCGAGTTCCGTGCCGACGATAAAACGCTCCACCTCGACGAACCGCTGAAGAATATAAGACTCAAAAAAGACGTTCTTATCGCCTGCATTATCAGGGGCACGCAGATAGACATTCCCTCGGGCGAATCGAAAATCAAAAACGGCGACACGCTTATTATCGTGTCTGCCGGCGGAACGGTTATAAGACAGCTTAACGACATTTTCGCTTGACAGTTTGAAGGACGGATTATGAATTTTAAGAT
>JAEEIO010000208.1 GCA_016281405.1 Clostridiales bacterium
ATTATCCTCGCCTGCGTTTCGGGACCCGAAGCCGTAGGCTATCAGCCGATAATCGTTACGATACTTCTTGTCGGCGGCGCGATAATGCTTTTACTCGGGATTTTGGGCCGCTACCTCGCGCAGATGTTCAAGGAGGTAAAGGGCAGACCCGAATATATCGTGAGAGACACGAATATCTGACTTAAAAATGGCGGCCGTCCGTTACGGACGGCCGTTTTTTTATTGCCATCCCGACTCGAACCGCCATATTTCCTCGGCGATCTCTCTGAATATCGGCGTGGCGGCGGCGACCTTGGGGTCGGTCTCCTCGGCGATGACCGTCACGGCGTATTTCGGCTCGTCTGCAGGGAAAAAGCCCGTTATCCAGCTTTGCACCGCCGTGCCGCCGTTTACGGCTATGCCCGTCTCGGCGGTCGAGGTCTTGACGCCCGCGCCGCAAGAGGGCGACGCCTTTTTGCCCGTGCCGGACGCCGTTACGCCCCGCATGCAGTCGGCGATGAAGTCGGCAGTCTCCTTTGAGAGAAGGCGGGATTTTTTCGCCGCCGCGACGGCGTCCGTGTGAAATACGCCGTCTTCAAGTCGGCCTTTCACGACGTGAAGGGGCGCCTTTACGCCGCCGTTCGCTATTATTTGGGTGAGGCCAAGCATTTGAAGCGGCGTGACTAAAAGCTTTCCCTGCCCCATCGAAAAATTCGCAAGCTCCGTTTCGGAAATAAGGTCGCTTTCCGTCGGCAGATTGCCCGCGGCTCCGCCGTAGCCCTCCGCGAGCGGCGTTTCGGCCCCGAAACCGAGCCGCTTTGCCGTCGCGAGCATCTTTTCTGCGCCGTTGTATAGTCCCATTTTGATAAAAAACCCGTTGCATGAGACCGCGAGCGCCCCCGCGATGTCGAGTTCGCCGTGCGCCTTTTTATTGTAGCAGCTTATTTTTCTGTCCCCCGCCTCGACGGCGCCCGCGCAGTCGTAATAAAACTCCCTTCCGCCGCTTTCGAGGAAGGCGGCGAGGGTGACGAGCTTGAAGGCCGAGCCCGCGTTGTAGGCCATAAGGCACTTGTTTATCAAAGACCCCTCGGTCGCGACGGCCGCGGCCATATCGTAGGGGTGGTAAAGCGGGCGGCTCACCATGGCGACCACCTCGCCCGTTTTCACCGCGGCGACGACGACGGCGCCTTTTCCGAGGCTTTCGGTCGCCTTTTCGACTATTCTCTGAAGGTCGAGGTCTATAGTGAGGACGAGGCGGTCGTTTGACGGCGCGGCGTCCCCCGAATTGAAGGCGGGGATGCCCGACATAAGCCGCCCCGTCGGGTCTTTCTCGTAGGAGAGATAGTATTTTTTCTCGTTTTTTCGCAAAAACCCGTTGAAGGCGTATTCGAGCCCCGACGCGCCGTCGCCCGCGCCGCCGAGACTGCCTATCAAATGGACGGCGGGCTGATTTTCGGAATACCGCGTGAGGGTCTTTACCGCGGTCACGCCGACGGCGTCGGGCGAGACGTCCCGGACGGGCAGTAAGGCGGCGCTCTTTGCCGCCGCCGCGCCTTCAAAATAGGCTTCGTATTTTTCGTCGAAAACGGCGCCGCCATTATAAACCGCCGTGTCTACGAGGGCGAGGGTCGAGGTCTCGGCGTCGGTCAAAAACTTTCCGTTTCGGTCGGTAATGACGGCGCGGGAGGTATAGTATATCACCGTCGCCGTCCGCGAGTCGGCGGCCGCGGCGGCAAGGTCGGCGCCCGACCAAAGGGCGCACAGTCCCAAACGGGTCGTGACCGAGACGGCAAAGCAAAAGAGGGCGAGCGACAACGCCAAAAGTCTTTTTTTCATAAAAACACCCGCGGTTATTCTTGACCGCGGGCGGACTTTTATTCAATCGGCAAGCTCGCTTTTGATGTAGTCGAGCGCCTTTTTCTCTATTCGGGAGACGTAGCTTCGCGAAATGCCGAGCTTTTTGGCAGTCTCGCGCTGTGTGAGCGGCGCGCCGCCGCCGAGGCCGTAACGAAGGGTGACGACCGTCTTTTCCCTTTCGTCAAGCGTCGCTATGACGCTTTTCAGCCGCTCGACCTTCATTTTGCCGTCTATCTCGTCGGCTATGGTGTCGTCGACGGCAAGGATGTCCTCGAAGGTGAGGGAGTTTCCGTCCTTGTCGGTGTCTATCGTCTCCTCGAGCGAGACCTCGTTCTGCGTTTTTTTGCGGCTTCGGAAATACATGAGTATCTCGTTTTCGATACAGCGCGAGGCGTAGGTCGAAAGGCGGGTGTTTTTGCCGCCCTTGAAGCTGTCGACGCCTTTTATTAAGCCTATCGTCCCTATCGAGACGAGATCGTCGCCGTCCTCGCCCGAGGCGTAGTATTTTTTGACGATATGGGCGACGAGGCGGAGGTTTCTTTCAATAAGAATACTCCTTGCCTTTTTGTCGCCCTCGGCCATGAGCTTGACGTATTTCTCCTCCTCTTTGGCCGAGAGCGGACGCGGAAACGAGCTTTTTTCCGAGAGGTAGAGAATTAAAAAGAAAAATCCCGCTGAAAAACAAAAAAGCGGCAGCACCGATATCACTCCTCACGAAATGATATGACGCCGCCGCCCTTTTTATAACGTTATTCGAGGACGGTGACCGCCACTCCGTCGGGTATGACGGTAAAGGTCGGGTTTTTCGGGGCAATTTTTCTTGCCATTTCGACCGCCTCCGGAAGTGACGAGGCGTAGGTCATGCGAAGCTCCTCTATGAGAGAGCGCGGCGCGTCGGAGACGTAGATGACCGTCGCCCGTCTTAAAATGCGGACGAGAATCTGCGCCTGCCACTGGTCGGGAAGGGTCATATCGGCGGGCGTCGCGGCGAAATCGGCCGCGAGCTCGTCGTTGGTCTTAGGCTGACGGAAGAACCTGCAAAATCCCTCGCCGCCGTGGCCGTCGTCGGCGCGGGAGAGCATTATGATAACGCCGCCCTTTTTGACGGCCGCCTCGGCCGCGGTCATGCCCTTGACGGATTGATAAATATTCTGGTCGAGGGGGTAGCCGCCGTTAGTCGAGACGACGATATCTGAGGGCGTCGCCTTGCGGCAGCAAAGGCTCTTTACGAATTCGCATCCCGTATCGTGCGCCTTGACGGTGTCGCCGGCGAAGGCGTTTATTATCTGCTTTTTGCCGTTTAGAACGACGTTTACTATATAGCGAAGTCCCGCCTTTTCGGCGGCGTATTCCATATCGACGTTTATCGGGTTGCCGACGGTGAGACCCGTCCTCGCGGCCTTGCTTTCGATAAAAGCGCCGCAATGGTTGGCGTAGACCGTCTTTTTGGAGGCGATGCCGGGAAGCACGCTCTTGCGGCCGCCCGAAAAGCCCGCGAAAAAGTGGGGCTCGATAAAGCCTTCGGAGCAAAGCAGATCGGCCTCGACGGCCGTTTTGTTTATTATCAGCTCGCCGCCGGAGGGGAGCGTGCCGAGCTTTGTGAGCATCGACTCGTCGGCGCAGTTATGGACTATGATTTTCTCGCTGTCGACGATTTCGTCGCCGAATTTGGCGCGAAGCTCGGCGTCGGTGGTGGGACGGTGGCATCCCGTGGCGATGAGTATGGTTATCTCGGCCGCGGGATTTCCCTCCCTTATCTCTTTAAGAATGGGCGGGATTATGAATTTGCTCGGAACGGGGCGGGTGTGGTCGCTCGCTATCATGACGACCTTCTTTTTGCCCCTCGCGCGCTCGCAAAGACGCGGCGAGCCGATGGGGTTTTTCATCGCCCTTTCGACAA
>JAEEIO010000015.1 GCA_016281405.1 Clostridiales bacterium
CTCTCTCTCTCTCTCTCTCTCTCTCTCTATGCCAGCGGATGAAGAACAAGGCACAAACAGCTTGTCGGCAACGCTTCCTTCGCCTTTATAGGAGCCTCCGTTTCCAACAATTTTAAACTGTTCGGGAGAATGCTTGTCAAGATATGTAATCGGAACACCCATTTCCCCGTTGCACGCAATTTCACACAGCGCGTCGTTATTTTTGCCCTCTGATAATGCATATTTACACGAATTATTATGCGGGCATTTATACCAACACGGCTCGTAATCTGACGGAATACACTCAACAAATGGAACTTCTATCGCATCATAGTTGTCATAGCGAGGGTATTCGCTTACTCCATATTCCTCTTCAAATTTCTTTTTCAGCTTTTTATTGTATTTTAGGTTTTGTGCCATTGACATCAGTTGTAATTTTTCGTGTCGCTTACCATGATCAATGTTTGTAAACCAGCAAGCTGAAGCTAATCTGCCATAAACAACACCGTTTATAGTTTTATAAGCGGAGCCCTCTTTTTTTGTTTTTAACAGCCACTCTTTATACTCGTCGGTAATTTTGAAATACATATCGAGATTTAATGATTTATAACCAAGCCATATTTCATTGCTTTTAATATATTGAAAAATCTCTTTATAAGTAATGGCATTTACATTTCCAAGAATTATAAACTGCTTTTTTCCCACCATTATCCAACTTAAAAAATCTCTAAATTGCGAAAACGGCGGGTTTGTAATTATAATGTCGGCTTCATCTCGAAGCCTGCAAACTTCCTCAGAGCGAAAATCGCCATCGCCCTCGAGATAGCCCGAAAACTCGAGGTCGTCGGTGTCGATATTTCCCGAGCCGTCGGTGTCGCGGGTCAGTGTGAAAAGCTTGCCGTGAGTTTCGTGTAGCTCGGCGTCGTAGAGCGGCGACATTTCTTCAAAAAAGGTGAGTTGCCTGTTTCCCGCGCCTTTTGCGTATGAGGTTGAAATAAGTTTTTTCAGACCGAAACGCTCAAAGTTTGTCGCAAAATATTTTGTAAAATTAGACCATTCGGGGTCGTCGCACGGCAAAAGAATCGTCTTGTCGCGGAATACGTTGTGATTATACTCCACATAGGCGTTCATTTCGGCTTCGATATCGTGATATTGAGTGTAAAACTCGTCGTTTTTGGCGTTTTTTGCGTTTGTCAGGCTGTCGTTCGCCATTTTTGAAACTCCTATTTTTTTCTTGAAAATAGTATATCATTTTTTATAATAAAATGCAACATATCAATTCGCCGTCCCCCGCCCCCGCAAAAACTCATACTTGAAAAAACGCGGCCGATGGCATATAATAGTTATATTATGAAAATCATCCGCTTTTTTTACAAAGACGAAATAAGGTTCGGCGTCCTTAAGGACGGCGGCCTCGTCGACTTCATATCGTCCCCCTTCGAGGGGGAACCCGTTAAGCTCGGCCTTTCGGCCGCGCTTAAAGACGTGCGTCTTCTCGCGCCCACCGCGCCCTCGAAAGTCGTCGCGGCGGGACTCAACTACACCGACCACAAGGTCGAGATGAAGGAGGAGGACAAAAAGGAGCCCGTCTTCTTCATAAAGCCCTCGACCTCGGTCATCGCTTACGGCGACGACGTACCCCTCTACCCGTGGGTCGGGCGTACCGACTACGAGGGCGAACTTGCCGTCGTTATCGGCAAGTCCTGCCGTAACGTCACGGCAAGCGAGGCGAAAGACTTTATCCTCGGCTTCACCGTCCTTAACGACGTGACCGCGAGGACGCTTCAGAAGGCTGACGGCCAGTGGACGCGCGCCAAAAGCTTCGACGGATATTGCCCGATGGGGCCTTATATCGTCACCGACGCCGACGTCTCGGACGCCGAGCTTACGACCCGTAAAAACGGCGCCGTGGTGCAAAAGACCCGCACCTCGAACATGATATGGAACGTCTATGAAATGGTCGCCGCCGTCTCGCGCTTTACGACGCTTTTACCGGGCGACGTCGTCTCGACGGGCACGCCCTCGGGCATAGGCGAGGCTTTTGACGGCGACGTCGTGGAGATAACCGTCGAGGGCGTCGGGACGCTGAAAAACACATACAGGCTGAAAGAGTGAAAGATTTGAAAACCGTTATTTTCGACCTTGACGGAACTATACTGAATACCCTCGCCGACCTCGCCGAGTCGATGGACAAGGCGCTGGCGTTGCTCGGCTACCCTGTTCACGGAATGGATGAATACCGTTATTTCGTCGGGAACGGCGTCACCATTCTCGGCGAGCGGGTTCTTCCCGAAGAGAACCGCGACGACAAAACGAGAGACGCCCTCCTTGCCGTCTACTCGAAGATATACGCCGAAAATCAGATGAACAAGACCGCGCCCTACGACGGCGTGGCCGAGGCGATAGCGCGTCTCAAAGAGGCGGGATTTCGGGTCGCGGTGCTTTCAAACAAGCCCGCCCCGAACAGCAAGGTTATAGTCGCCCACTATTTCGGCGACCTCTTCGACGAGGTGCGCGGTCAATGCGACGAATTTCCGCGTAAGCCCGACCCGTCGCAGGCCTTCGACCTGCTTGAAAAACTCGGCTCCTCGCCCGAAGGCTCCTTCTTCGTCGGCGACAGCGGGACGGACATGGAGACCTCGGTAAACGCGGGTATGACGGGCGTCGGCGTCCTCTGGGGATATCGCACGGCCGACGAACTGCTCGCAAAAGGCGCGAAGGCCCTCGCGGCGTCGCCCGCGGAGCTTGCCGACCTCATAATAAATTATGGGAAATAATCCGAAAGGAAATAATAAAATGAAAAAGAAATGGCTTATCTCGGCCGACAGCGGCTACGATCTTCCCGAGGAGATAGTTAAGAAATACGATATCCGCACCCTCTCGGTGTGGGTGATGCTCGGCGACGACGCCCGCCACGACAACGAATTTACGCAAGAGGAGCTTTACGCCTACGCCGACCGCACGGGCACCCTCCCGAAGACCGCCGCCCTCTCGCCCTACGACTACGGCGAGGCCTTCAAGGGATTTCTGGAGGAGGCCGAGAAGGTCATCCACATCTCGCTTTCGTCGGGTATTTCTGCCGCGAACACCAACGCCATGACCGCCGCCGAAGAGCTTGAAAACGTCTACGTTATCGACTCGAAAAACCTCTCGTCGGGCTTCGGACATCTCGTTTACCGACTTGCAGAAATGCTCGAGGGCGGCATGAAGGTCGAGGCCGCCGTCAAAGAGACCGAGCGGCTTACCGAAAAGGTCGACACCTCGTTTATTCTCGACACCCTCGAATATATGAGAAAGGGCGGCAGATGCAGCGCCGTCGCGGTCCTCGGCGCCAATTTGCTTAAACTCAAGCCCTGCATCGAGGTCAAGGACGGCAAAATGGGCGTCGGCAAGAAATACCGCGGCAACCTCGTCGAAGTGCTTAAAAAATACGTCGACGACAGGCTCGCCGACCTCGAAAACATCGAGGATTTCCGCATTTTCGTCACTCACGCGGGCGTCAAGCCCGAGGTCGAGAAGGAGATCTACGAATACGTCAAGGCGAAAAACTATTTCAAGGAAGTCCTTATCGGCCACGCGAGCTGCACCATTTCGACCCATTGCGGCCCGAATACCTTGGGCGTCCTCTTTTTCAGAAAGTAAAAGCGTTAAACAAAAAAATCCCTCCGCGAGAGCGGAGGGATTTTTGATTTCTTTTACGCCTGTTCGGCGGCTTTGGCTTCCTCAATTACGGCCTGGCGGACGTTCTCGGGAGCTTCGGCGTAGCGCTCGAAGTTGAGGGTGAAGGAGGCGATGCCCTGCGACATCGAGCGAAGGTCAATGGCGTAGGTCGCCATCTCGGCCATCGGAACCTCGGCCTCGACCTCCTGCATTCCGTCCTCGATGGGGTTCATGCCGAGCACTCTGCCGCGGCGCTTGTTTATATCGCCTATGACGTCGCCCATTATGTCGCCGGGGACGATGACCTTAAGGCTTCCGATAGGCTCGAGGATGACGGGCATGGCCTGCGTCATGCCTTCCTTGAAGGCGAGCGAGGCCGCTATCTTGAAGGACATTTCGGACGAGTCGACGTCGTGATAGGAGCCGTCGACGAGCGTCGCCTTGACGCCGACGACGGGATAGCCCGCGAGGACGCCCTTTTGCATGCATTCGCGAAGGCCTTTTTCAACGGCGGGGAAGAAGTTCTTCGGAACGGCGCCGCCGAAGACGGCCTCGTCGAATACCATTTCCTCCTGCTCGGGATTGGGTTGGAACTCTATCCAGACGTCGCCGTACTGGCCGTGGCCGCCCGACTGCTTCTTATGCTTGCCCTGCACCTTGACCTTCTTCTTGATGGTCTCGCGGTAGGGGACCTTGGGAGCGGTGAGGACGACCTCGGTGCCGAATTTGTTCTTGAGCTTGGAGACGATGACGTCTATGTGGGTGTCGCCGAGGCCCGAGATGACCATCTGGTGCGTTTCGGCGTTGTTGACGAGGGTGAAGGTGAGGTCTTCGTCGCGAAGCTTGCCTAAGCCCGTCGAGATCTTTTCCTCGTCGCCCTTCGTCTTGGGAAGGACGGCCTGCGAATAGCAGGGGGCGGGGAACTCTATGCCGCGGAAGGCGACGTCGCCCGACGCGGAGAGGGTGTCGCCCGTCTGGGCGGCGGCCAGCTTCGTTACGGCGCATATATCGCCCGCGCCTACGGCGGCGGCGTCGGTCTGCTTCTTGCCTTTGACGAATATCAGCTTGCCTATCTTTTCGGCTTCGCCCGTGCGGACGTTCTTGACGGCGGTGTCGGCCTTCAGGACGCCTGTGACGACCTTGATGAAGGACATACGGCCGACGAAGGGGTCGGCGACGGTCTTGAAGATGAAGCCCGCGAAATCCTTCTTGGAGTCGTAGGCGACCTCGACCTCTTTGCCGTCCTTATCGGTGGCCTTTTCGGCCTTTATCTCGGGCGAGGGGAAGAAGCCGGAGATTATGTCGAGCACCGCGGGAATGCCCGCGAGCGAGTAGGCGGAGCCGCATATCACGGGGTAGAGGGAGCCGGCGTCCATTTCGGAGCAGAGGCCCGAAAGGGTCTCCTCGTCGGAGAGGGTGCCTTCGCTGAAGAACTTTTCCATAAGCTCCTCGGAGGCGCCCGCCGCCGCTTCGTTTATCTCTTCGCGGCACTTTTCGGCCTTCTTGAGAAGGTCGTCGGACACCTTGAGCTCGGCGCGCTTGCCGGAGGCGTCGACGGCGTAGGCCTTCATATCGAGGACGTTGAAAACGCCCTTGAGCTTGCGGTCTTCAATAACGGGGATCTGGATGGCGACGACGCTGTTGCCGTATTTGGCGCGAAGCGACTCGAAAACTTTGAAAAAGTCGGCGTTTTCGTCGTCGAGGGAGCCTACGAAGAAGGCGCGGGGCATCGAAAGGCGCTTTACCATTTTGAAGGCGCGCTCGGTCGCGGCGTCGACGCCGCTCTTGCCCGAGACGCATATAACGGCGGCGTCGGCCGCCCTTATGCCTTCTACCGCCTCGCCCTCGAAATCGAAATATCCGGGGGTGTCTAAAAGATTTATCTTAACGCCGTTCCACTCGAGCGGTAAAACCGACATCGAGACGGAGCACTTGCGTTTGATCTCTTCGGGATCGAAATCCGAGACGGTGTTGCCCTCCGCTATCTTTCCCAGCCTGTCGGTCGCTTTCGAGACGAAAAGCATCGACTCGGCGAAAGAGGTCTTGCCGGAGCCGCCCTTTCCGAGCAGCACGACGTTGCGGATATTCTTGGTTTCGGGGATACTCAAGGTCAACACTCCTTTTATTCGTTCATTCCTCCGTGATTTTGTGCAAAAAAGACAAAGGAGGAAAAATATGATAAAAATATTATATTATAATGCAGCATCTTTTGCAAGTGTTTTTTAATTTATTTGACCCTTATTGACAAGTATGCTATAATAGGACGTGGCAAGTTCTCCGATTTGAAGATCGCGGCGCGTAAAGTGCCGTCGGGCGGGAGCAGTCCGGCGGACGAAAGAGAGCTTCTCTGCGGTGCCGCCCTCCCGTTCCGCCGAAAGGTCTCCTTTCAGCGGACTTACGCTGAAAGGATGATAAAAATGAAAAAAACGACCCTTCGCAAAAACCTCTTTTATCTTACCGCCACCGCCGTCATGGTGGCTATGGGCACGGCGCTTTCCTTCGTCACGGTGCAGATACCGATAGGCGGCGTAATAATCAAGCAGTTTTCGGTCTGGCTCGTGACGGTCTATTTGGTCTCGATAATCTGCGGGCCGCTTTACGGCATGGCCGCGGGCTTTTTATGCGACCTCTTTTCCACCCTGTTGAACCCCGCGGGGGGCGGCTACAACCCCTTTTTCGCGGCGGCGCATATAATCGCGCCCGTGGTGATCTGGCTTATTTACGCCGTGGCTTTCAAAAAAGTAAAGAGCGTTTTTATTAAAATACCAGTCACCGTGGCGGTGACGCAGGCCATTGTTTATCTCCCGATAAACACCTTTTTGATATGGTATTTTTACTCGTCCAAGGGCTTTTTCGAACTGCTCGCGACGAGAAGCCTCTCGCTTATAATCGAAATCCCCGTTTTCACGGCGCTCCTTTTCGCGCTGGTTCCGCTTGCGAAAAAGCTCGCGGAGAAAATCGTAAAATAGACAAAGCCCCCGCCCCGGGAAAATCGCCCGCTCTTTTGAGCGGGCGGTTTTACGTCCGCCGCGCGCCCTTCGCCGCCGTCCCCTTCCCCGCCGACATCCCCTCTCAGCGCGGCGGACGGCCCCGCCGCAGGCGGCCCGGGGCGGCTTTTTTGAACAAACACTTGACAAACCGAGAAAAATAGTGTAATCTTGTATTAGAACAATCAGACACCGCAAGGGCGTTTAATAACTCCTAAAACCGAAAAGGAGATAATAATATGAAAAAACGAGCCGCTTTTTTACTTGCGCTTTTGTTTTGCGTCATAGTTATATTTTCGTCCTGCTCGCGTTTTGAGCCGCAGACGATAAAAATCATCGACAAGCTTTCAGATAATTCCGCTTTCCGCATAGTCACGCAAAACCCGACATGGTCTTTCGGCGGTTTTTTTACGTTTGTGACAAATGAAAACCACTTCGTCGGCAAGAGGATTTTCCGACTTGACGAGTTGAAGTCCGACTCCTATATAATTGACGAAGGGCTTTTGGAAAACGGCGAAAATCAGCTCAAGGCGCTGCTTAAAATATCGGACGACGAGTTTTCGGAGACCTACGGAAGCGTAAAGTGCGTTAAGTATTACAAGGATTTTACCGTTTTTATAGCGAATAACCAACCTTCCGGAGACCATCTACACATTTTTAAAGTCGTCGGAAAGGAATACGAACACGTTGAATTTTTAAAACACTCTTCTTCGGGCACGGGAGACCGATACTATTACCGCGTCGGCGATAAGCTCCATATTGCGGTCAATAACTATGTCCTCGACCTTAAGGATTTGACTCTCGAAAAGGGCGAGCTCGAGGCTCCCGAAAACAATACCGGAGCGCTTATTGAAAAGGGCTTTGGCCTTGTGAAAGCGACGGCTTCGCTCTCGGGGGTTTACGAAAAGATATCCGACTGGCAGTCTTTGACGGCTACGGAGCTTGACGGCAAATTCTGGTTTGCGGTGACGCAAAGTTTCGAATATAATGCGGAACTTTACTGCTTTATCTTCGACGCCGCGACGAGCGAGGCGCTCTACGCCGCCCACATGACCACGCCGCTACAAAAAGATTTGCATCTTGGCGGAAGTTTCGTCCTCGCCCAGCCCGTTATGGAAAACGGCTACTGGTTTTACAATTTGATATGAAAGTATAGGGCGGCAAAGCCGCCTGACAAAGCCCCCGCCCCGGGGAAACCGCCCGCTCAAAAGAGCGGGCGGTTTTACGTCCGCCGCGCGCCCTTCGCCGCCGACCCCTTCCCCGCCGACATCCCTCTCGGCGCGGCGGACGGGTCCGCCGCAGGCGGCCCGGGGCGGGACCGCCCCTTCGCGCAACGCCCCCTTTTTCGTTTTCCCGCAAATAACTCTTGATATAACTCGTAAAATATTGTAAAATATAATAGTTAAATTTCGATTTGCGGTGATTTTATGAAAAGATTATTCTCGCTCGTTTTAATACTCGCCCTCGCGCTCTCCCTCTGCGGATGTATCGAAGGCGGCGAAACCCCCTCGTCCGACCCCGCGCCCTCCGCGGCGGAGCTTTCCGACGCCGAAAAGGCCGCCTACGCCGATTACGTCAGCGCCGTCGAGCTTCGCGGCTCCTATCTTTCGGCCGTCAGCGCGCGCTCCGTCACCGAAGACGGCAAGACTCTCGAGACCGTCGCCACCCTCTACACCCCCTACGGCCTCGGCACCTTCTTCTTCGACAAGGTCGGCAAAATGGACGGCAAAGTCGTCCTCTCCGAGCATTACGAGGGAAACGCCATAGCGCGAAACTACGCCGCGGTCCTCGGCGACGTCCCCGCCCCCGTGGACGCCTCCTCCGCCACCGCCTCGGTCGCCTACGACCGCGTCGCCCATAATCGCGTTCCCCTTACCCCCGACTTCGAATATAAAAAGGCCTCGCCCTCGTCGGTCACAGTCACCGAAAACGGCGGCAATTACGAATACGTTATAACCTTCGCCGAGATAACCGAGGGAAGGCTTCTTATCGAATACGGCGACAAGGGCGCCTATACCGCCAAAAACGTGACGGTAAACGCCGCCGTCGACGGCGACGAGGTGCTCGTCTATGAGAAAATAACCGCGACTATAGTCGGCGGCGGCGCCGAAAAGAGCGTCGTGATAACGACGGAGATATCGTCGGTAAACGACGTGCCGAGCGTCCCCGCCTCCACGCCGCTCGACTGATAAAGGAGTAAAAAATGGTTGAATTCGACGAACTCAAAATAAGGCTTCAGGACGATAAGGAAGGCCTCGATATGCTCGCGGCCGCCGTCGGCAAGGACAAGCTCTCCGCCGAGATAGAAAAGCTCGAAAAGGAGACGTCCGACGAGTCCTTCTGGCAGAATATGGAAGAGGGTCAGAAGACCCTCAAAAAGCTCAAGAACATGAAGGATAAGCTCGCCGAGTTCGAGCGTCTCAAAAGGATGTACGACGACGCCGTCGCCCACGTCGAGCTCTGCATCGAGTTCGACGACGAGAGCGAGCTCCCCGCCGTCAGAAAATCTGTCGAGGACTACGAAAAAGAGTTCGAGCGTCAGCGCCTCTCGACCCTTCTTTCGGGCGAATACGACGCGAGCAACGCCATCCTCACCTTCCACCCGGGCGCGGGCGGCACCGAGGCTCAGGACTGGGCCGAAATGCTCTACAGGATGTATACCCGCTTCGCCGAGCGAAACGGCTTTGAATATAAGATCCTCGATTACAGCGAGGGCGACGGCGCGGGCATCAAAAGCGCGAGTATTCTCATAGAGGGGCAGAACGCCTACGGACTTCTGAAAAGCGAGGCGGGCGTCCACCGTCTCGTCAGGGTCTCGCCCTTCGACGCGTCGGGAAGACGCCAGACCTCCTTCGCCTCGGTCGACGTAATGCCCGAAATAGACGACTCGGTCGAGATAGACATAAAGCCCGACGACCTCAAAATAGACACCTACCGCTCGAGCGGCGCGGGCGGTCAGAAGGTCAACAAGACCGACTCCGCAGTCCGCATAACCCACATCCCGACGGGCATTGTCTGCGCCTGTCAGGTCGAACGCAGTCAGCATCAGAACCGCGAGGTCGCGATGAGGATGCTCCGCTCCAAGCTCATCGAGATAAAGGAGCGCGAACACCTTGAAAAGATTGAAGACATCAGGGGCGCGCAGAAGGACATCGCCTGGGGCAATCAGATACGCTCCTACGTCTTCATGCCCTACACCCTCGTCAAGGACACCCGCACGGGCTTCGAAATGGGCAATATAAACGCCGTCATGGACGGCGAACTCGAAGGCTTCATAAACGCCTTCCTGCAGATGGAAAACCATAAGAAAATCGGACAGTAAAAAGAAAAGAGCCGTAACTTGAAACGTCCCGCTATCATCACGGCGGCTGCCGTCGTCCCCTTTTCGTTTTTACTCTCGTTCTTTTGCGATATACGTATCTCCGTAGCCGCCGCGGCGCTCTCGTTCGCGGCGGTTTTTGTAATGCTCTTTTTCATTAAGAAAAGCTGTTTTCCCGTCCTCATAATTACGGCGGCCGCGCTGCTTCTCGCCTCTCTTTCGGCGACGGCAAGACAATACCTCTCCCTCTCGGCCGACGAAAAATATAAGGACGGCGCCGTTATCGAAGGGACTCTTCTCACCGAGCCCGAAATACGCTCGGACGGCGGCGCGGTTTTCGAGGTCGCCCCCGCGGACAGACCTCTTTCCCGCGTCCGCGTCTACGCCGACGTCTCGGATGTGCCCGCCTCGCTCACCACGGGCGACCGCGTCAGTTTTACCGCCTCGGGACTCGGCCGTTCCCTCTCCTCGCTTCGCCGCTCGCTCGCGGAAGGCGTCGAGTGCGACGTCGCGGCCGTGACCGACGTGACCGTTTTGTCGTCGGGCGCCTTACCCGTGACCGGATTTTTCAACCGTCTTTCCGCCTCGGCGTTCGACATTATCTCGTCCCGCGTGGGCGAACGCTTCGGGGCAGTTGCCGCCGCCTCCGTCACGGGCGACGGACTTTATCTTGCCGACGAGGAGGACGTCGCGGCCTTGCGTTCGGCGGGCGTCGCCCACTATTTCTGCGTTTCGGGCTTTCACCTCTCGGTCTTGACGGGCGTTTTGATGTTTTTTACCGTGATCCTCGGCGGCAAGGGCGTTCCGACCTTCGCCGTGACGGCGGGAGCCTCGCTTTTTGCCGTCTTTTTCGCGGGCTTTACCCCGTCGGTCATCCGCGCCGCCCTTATGTGCACTCTTTCGGCGGGCGCCTTCGCCTTCGGGCGTAAAACGTCGGTTAAAAACGCTCTTTTACTCGTCGCCGCCCTCTTTCTCGCCGTCGACCCCTTCGCCCTTTTCTCCCCCTCCTTCGCCCTCTCCTTCGCGGCCGTCTTCGGCATCTCGCTTATAATACCTTTGCCGGGCCGCATCGCCTATAAACTGACGCGCGACGACGACAAACGCGAAATGATCTCGACCGCCATATCGCCCTTTTTCGTGACCGTCGGCGCCTCCGCGCTCACTCTTCCCGTCTCGGCCCTCTTTTTCGGAAGCGGCCCCGTCTACGCCGTGCTCGCGAATATCGTTTGCAGTCCCTTCGCCGTATTGCTCTTCGCCTCGGCCGCCTTCACCCTCTTCCCCGACCCCGCAGTATACAATATCGCCGCGACCCTTTGCCGCGGCGCCGCATCAATTATGACAGACCTCTCGAAAGCCGTCTCGTCCCTGCCCTTCGCGGACGTTTCGCCCTCCGTCGCCCTCATCGTCGCCGCCGCGGTCTTCGCGGTCTTCGCGTTGCTCGCCCTCGGCAAAAGGACGCCGAAAAAGGCGCGTGTCGCCGCGGCCTCTCTCGCGATTTTGATGCTCCCCGTCTTCGTCCTCTCGGGACGCGCTCCCGCGGAAAGCCTTTTCGCCGCCCGCGAAAACGGCGTCCTTGCGGCGGCCGCCGCCTCCGAAGACGAAAGCTTTTTACTCGTTTTTCAAGGCGACGCCGAAAAGGCGGGCGAAATGCTTGCCGCCGCGGGTCTCCCCGCCCCCGTCTTCTCTGACGGCGGGACGGCTCCGTCGATTTACGGCTTCGACGAGGTATTTACCGGCCTTTCGGTCGGAAACGCCGCCGTCCGCAAGCGCGCGGAAGGCGCCGTCGTCTTCGAGGGAAGCCGCAAGACCGTCCTCTTTCTCAAAAAAGGCTTTTCTCTCAAAAAACTCTGTGAAGACGGCGATTTTTATGATATAATTGTCTGCGAGGGATGCCCCGTCGCCGTCGGCCTTTTAATGACCCTCCGTCCCGAAACGGTTATCTCGATCTCCGCCGACGAAGGGGCGGCCGACGCCCTTGCCGCCGCGGCCGACGCCGCCGGCGCGGTATTTTACCGCGTCGCGAACGGCAAGCGTTTAGCCCTCGATATCGACTGAAAGGAGCGCCTGAAATGAGCCTGCAACAACTTAAAAAAGACCTCTCCGAAGGCCTCGCGCCGCTTTACCTCTTCGTCGGCGAGGAGGACTATTTCAAGCGCCACTACTTAAATCTCATAAAAAACAAACTGCTTTCGGGCTTCGAAGAATTCGACCTCTCGGTCTTCGACGGCAAAAAGCTGTCGGCGGCCGAGCTTCAGGACGCCCTCGACGCCCTGCCCCTCTCTGCTGAAAAAAGGCTTATAATAATTTACGACCTGCCGCTTGCGAAATCCAACGAGGCCGCCTCCTTCCTCTCGAAAAACGGCGTGCCCGATACGGCCTGCGTGGTCGTGTCGGAGGAACAGCCTCCCCTTTCGGACACGGCGGCCGAGGTAAAGCGTTTCGCTTCGGACACGGGCGCCGCGGTCGTCCGTTTCGACCCGCTTTCTGGCGCGGAGCAGACCGACTGGACGGTGAGGTATTTCGCCGCCGCGGGCAAAAAGATAGAGCGCGCCGACGCCGAATATCTGGCGTCTGTCTGTCTGCCGTCGCAAAACGCCGTCAAAAACGAGTGTGACAAGCTTATCTCGCGCGCCGAAAAACCCGTGATAACCCGCGAACTCATCGACGAAATGGTCGCCCCGACGGCCGACGCCAAGGGATGGCAGCTTTCGGAGGCGGTCGTCTTCGGACGCACGGCCGAAGCGCTTAAGATCGTTTCCGACCTCTTTACAATGAAGACCGACGAAAACGTCGTCGCGGCGGCCGTTTACAGAGCATACTGCGACCTCGCGGCCGTGGTTGCGGGAGCCGCCTCGGGCAAGTCGACCTACGATATAGCCGCCGCGAGCGGCATGAAGGAGTTCGTCTGTCGAAAATACCTGCCCGTCGCCAAAAAGCTTTCGCTTAAGACCCTTTCGGCCTGCGTCGAGGAGTGTCTGAAATGCGACGTCGACTTAAAAAGCACCCCCGCTGACAAGCGGGCGAGGGTCGAAGAGCTTATAATAAAGACCGCGGAGATACGGAAAAATGGTTCACGTTAAGGAGGCCGTCGTGGTCGAGGGGCGTTACGACGCCATAAAGCTTTCGTCCGTCACCGACGCCCTCATAGTCGAGTGCGGCGGCTTCGGCATACGGAAAAACCGCGAAAAGCTCGATTTTATAAGAAAGCTTGCCGTCGAGCGCGGCGTAATAATTCTCACCGACTCGGACGACGCGGGCTTCCGCATAAGAAGTTTTCTTTCTGACAGAATAAAAGAAGGCGCCGTCTACCACGCCTACGTTCCCGCGAAAGCGGGCAAGGAGCGCAGAAAGAGCGAAGCGGGAAAAGAAGGACTTCTCGGCGTCGAGGGCATCGACGCCGCGGTCATAGAAAAGGCGATAAGGGACGCCCTCCCCCGCGAGACCGCCTCCCCCGCGCCCTCCGCCTTCACCAAGGCCGACCTCTACGAGCTCGGATATTTCGGCCGTCCCGACTCGGCCGAAAAGCGTCGGGCGCTTTGCGAGCGGCTTTCCCTGCCGCCCCGCCTTTCCGCCAACGCGCTTGTGAAATACCTTGCGACAGCGGGAATAACGAAAGAAAAATTAAAATAATAAACCGCCCTTTCGGGCGGTTTGATTTTTGTGTTTATAATACCGCCGTCTTGTGGCGGGTGACGTGACAGCTTATATTGACCGCCACGGGAAGCCCCGCGATGTGGGTCGGGTAGGAAAGGACGCGCACCGACATACAGGTATCGCCGCCGCCGTAGCCCATCGGGCCGATGCCCGTGGCGTTTACGGCCTCCTTCATCTTTTTCTCGAGGGCGGCGTAGCGGGGGTCGGGGTTTTCACCGCCGCAGGGGAGCAAAAGCGCCTTCTTCGCGAGAAGCGCGGCCTTTTCAAAGGTGCCGCCCACGCCCACGCCGATGATAAGGGGCGGGCAGGGCTTTGACCCCGCCTTCGAAACAGTCTCCTTCACGAAGGCGACGACGTCGTCCTCGCTTGCGGTGGGGTTAAACATTTTTATAGCGCTCATATTTTCGCTTCCGAAGCCCTTTGGGGCGACGGTTATCTCGAAAACGTCGCCGCTTGCGGGCTCGATATGGATGACGGCGGGGGTGTTGTCGCCCGTGTTCTCGCGGAAAAGCGGGTCTTTCACGACCGATTTGCGAAGATACCCCTCTTTATAGCCGCGCCTGACGCCCTCGTTGACGGCGTCCTCTAAGTTGCCGTCGAAGGAGACGCCGCACCCCTGCTTTATAAAGCAGACGGCCATGCCCGTGTCCTGACAGACGGGCAGTTTGTTGTCGGCGGCGGCCTTCATATTGGCCTCGACGTCCTCCATGGCGGCGCGCGCCGCGCCCGTCGAACCCTCCTTTACCGCCTTCACGGCGGCGCGGACGTCGTCCGAAAGCGAGAGGTTCGCCTCGATGCAAAGGCGGCGGACCGCCTCGGTGATATCGGCCGTTTTTACGACTCTCATCTTACTTTTTCTCCCATTATGTAGGCGCTTTCGCAGTTTGTGAAAACGTCGAGCGGGTCGCCGTCGAAGACGGCTATATCGGCGTCGAAGCCCTTCTTCAGGCGGCCTTTTTTCGTCAGTCCGCAAAGCTCGGCGGGGTTGGAGGTGACGGCCTTATAGGCCGAAAGCCTCGGAAGTCCTTCCTTGACGGAGACGGCCGCCGACAAAAGCAGATACTGCTGGGGGATGACGGGGTGGTCGTTAATGAGGGCTATTTTCACGCCCGCGCGGTCGAGTATTCCCGCGGTGGCGGGCGAAAGCTCCGAAAGCTCGGGCTTGCATCTGTCGGAAAGTATCGGCCCGACGAAAACGGGGATCTTCTCGGCGGCAAGGTAGTCGGCTATCTTGGCGCCGCCCGTGCCGTGGACGACGACGAGACGGAAGCCGAACTCCTTCGATATTTTAACGGCCGTCATTATGTCCTCGGCGATGTGGGCGTGGGCGAAGGCGGGTATCTTGCCCGAAAGTAAAAGGCTTGCCGCCTCAAGCTTGGCGTCGTAATCGGGCGCGTCGAAGTCGCTGTCCTTCTTGGCGCGCTCGCAGTCGGCCATATATCTTTTCGTTTTGTTAAGCAGATCTCTTATGTAAGCCGCCGTCGCCATGCGGGTGACGGGGCCGCGGTCTTTGCCCTTGTAGCAGGTCTTCGGGTTTTCGCCGAAGGCGATTTTGAGGCCGACGCGGTCTTTATAGAGCCTCTTTTTGTAGTCGCCGCCCGTCTGAAAAGCGGCGAAAAAGCCGCCCGCGGGATTGGCGCTGCCGGGGCCCGTCACGACCGTCGTCACGCCGCCCGAAAGGGCCTCGCCGAAGCAGCGGTCGAATATCTTTACGCCGTCGCTGCCTAAAAGCTGGGGCGTTAAGGGGTCGGTATCCTCGTTGCCGTCGTCCCCCTCGAAGCCGACGGAGTCGTTCCACATGCCGAGGTGGGAGTGGGCGTCTATAAGTCCCGGGAAGACGGTTTTGCCCGTGAGGTCGAGGACTTCGCCGCCGTCCGCTTTATAAGCCTTCATTTCGCCGACGTCGGTTATTTTTTCGCCCTCGAAACGGACGTAGCCCTTTTCGATCATCTTTTCGCCGTCGAATATTTTCGCGTTTATAAGTTCCATTTTGCTACCCTTTCGTTTTTTGAAAAAAACCGCCGCGCCCTGCGTGACGGTTTCGTTTCGCCTTATTTTCTGCCCCTTCTCGACGGGCCGCCGCGTTTCTGGTCGGTCGAGCGCTTGAGGTCGGACATTTTGTCGTCGCTTCTTTGCTTGAACTTCGAGAGCATCTCCTCGAAGGAGTCGGCTTTTTTCTGCTCGGGGGCGACGGCCTTCGACATCGAAAGCGATATCTTCCCCTTTTCCGCGCCTATGACCTTGACTTTTACGACGTCGCCTATTTTGACGTAGTCGTTAAGGTCTTTCACAAAATCCTTCGAGACCTCCGAGATGTGGACCATGCCCGTCTTTCCGCCTTCAAGCGCGACGAATACTCCGAATTTGGTTATGCCAGAGACTTTGCCTTCCGTGATCTGCCCGACTTCAAACTCCATAAAGAAACCGTTTTCCTCCGAATTTTTTACCGTTTTGAAATATCGCTGTAAACCGTTTCGCCCGGATAGGTGTAGTTGTATTTCATCCTGGCGTAGCGTTCGATGATATCGCGTTCGTCGGCCGAAAGCAGGTCGACGAGCGCCGCCTTGCGGCTTTCGAGCTCGGCGTAGCTCTTTTTGAGGGCGTCTATCTCGGACTGCTTTTCCGAAAGAGCCGTAAAGCCCTTGATGACCGTGAAGACGAGAAAAGCGATAACGGCGACGGCCGCTATCTGCGCTATTCTTTTCAAAACGCCTTTCGCTTTCACTTTTCCCCCGCCCTTTCATCTTGCGATATTCTTCCTTATATCATTTTACACTCTTTTCTTTATTTTTGGAAGAGCTTTTTTCGAAAAACTTTCGGAAAAGTCCTCTTTTTTTCAAAAAGGCGGCCGCTCTCTTGTTAAAAGACGGCTTTTTCGGGGACTTTTGCCGCTCCTTTACTCCGAGACGGCGGCGAATTGACGCCGCAAGCCTATGCCGAAAGGGCGAAAGAAATCGGGAGGCGGCGTAATAAAAGACGAAAAACCCGAGCATCACCGCCGCAAGCGGATAGAGCTCCGCCCTGCCGCCCGCCGTCCCCGCGAAAAAGAGGACGGAAGCGAGCGACAAAACGACCCAGAAAAGCAGGTCGCAAAGAAACACGGCGGCGGCGCGCCCCGAAAAGACGGCGCGCGAGAGCCTGAATATTTCGAAGAAAAGTCCCGCGCCGACTCCGAAAAGGAGCGAGAGGAGGACTTTTACCGCCTCTTTTCCGACGTCGACTTCCACTTATTTCAAAAGCCTCGCGAAAAAGCCCTTTTTCCCGCCGCCGTCGTCCTCGTAAAAGACGGCGTCTATAAGGCCGTCGACGGTGAGTTCGCCGCTTTCGACCGACATCCGCCCGATTTTTAGACCCGAGCCCTTGACCGTAAGAAGTCCGTAATCGGTCTCGGCCGAGACGTGGGCGGCGTCGAAGTCGGCGACGTCGGAGACGCCCGTGATGATAAGCGTTTTTCTGTTTTCAAGGGTCAGCGACTGCGGCTTTTTGAGTTTCTTTTCTTCTTGCATAAAAACCATCCTTTCGGAAAAATATATGCGAAAAAGAAAAGAAAAATACCGCCCCTTTCGGGGCGGTATTTTGATAATTTTTATTCGAAGGAATTGACCGCGGGTTCGCCGTCTTCGTAAAGGTCGATGACCGCGACGCATCCGTCGGTGAGGATATAGAAGCAGTTTCCGATGTAGACGCCGCGCGCCTCGGCGCTGTACCAGCTTTCGTCGAGCGGCACGTCGTTTATCTTCGTAAATCCCTTTTCTGCGTCGTAGGAGAAGATATAATAACGGTAGCCGTCGCAGTCCCACGCCGCGAAGCCGATGAGGTTTTTGGCGGGGTCTATCAAAATAGCCTTGTGGTTGTAGGAGGCCTCACTGTAGCTTACGCCGTCAAGTGTGATCTTGCTCTTTTCGGTGACGTCGTAGGGATCGGAGGTATCGAACATCGAAAGCTTCATATCGCCCGCGCGGCCCGTATTTTCATCGGCGTTTTTGCCGAGACCGAAGAGGAGACCGTCCTTCCAGACGTGGAGATATTCGGAAAATCCGGGTATTTTGAGGGCGCTCGTGACCATGGGCGCGGTCGGGTCGGAGACGTCGACGGCGAAGAGCGGGTCGACCTGACGGAAGGTGACGAAATAGGCTGTGTCGCCGTCGAAGCGGACGGAGTAGACGCGCTCGTTTTCGGCAAGTCCCCTCACCGAACCGATCTCTATGAGGCCTTCGTCGAATATCACGAGGTCGTTGTGTCTTGCGTCGGCAAGC
>JAEEIO010000016.1 GCA_016281405.1 Clostridiales bacterium
AAGGTGCGTCATTATTATCGAAAGGTCGGATATGAGCTCTATGACGTAATCCCTGTCGGACACGGCGTCCATCGAGTTTGCCATCGGCGCCCTGAATCCGAGCGCCGCCGCCGTGTCGAAACGGTCTATGTCGTGGGTGGTACCGGCGAGCGCGCCCGCGCCCAGGGGGCATTCGTTCATGCGGTCAAGACAATCGTCAAGCCGCGAGACGTCGCGCTTTAGCATCTGTGCGTAAGCCATAATATGATGTGCGAAGGTGACGGGCTGCGCCTTTTGAAGATGGGTATAACCCGCCATGACTGCGTCGGTATTCTCCTCCGCTTTTTTGACTATCTCACCAATCAGCGAAAGCGCGAGCTTTTTTACCTCGCCGATCTCGCGCCGCAGATAAAGCCTTAAGTCGAGCGCCACCTGGTCGTTGCGGCTACGCGCCGTGTGGAGCCGCTTGCCGGCGTCGCCTATGAGCTCGGTCAGGCGAAACTCGACGAGCGAGTGGATGTCCTCGGCGTCAAGCGGAAGCTTGCCCGACTTTATCTCTTCTTTTACCGTGTCGAGCCCCTTTATTATGGCCTTTTCGTCCGCTTCCGATATGATCCCCCGCTTGCAGAGCATGGCGGCGTGAGCCTTCGACCCCTCGATGTCGTCCTCGTAAAGACGTATATCGAAGGGCAAAGACGAATTATAATCGTCGGTCATGGCGTCTGTCGCTTTTTTGAAGCGACCGGTCCACAGTTTCACCTTGCGGCCTCCTTTTTATTTTTTCTCCTTCATCTGCTTCTTCATGGCCTTGACCTTTATCGGCAGGCCGAAGAGGTTTATGAATCCCGCGCTGTCCTTCTGATCGTAGACCTCGTCTTCGCTGAAGGTGGCGATGTCCTCGTCGTAAAGCGACTCGGGCGAGGTGACCGACGCGAGTATGATATTGCCTTTGTAAAGCTTGAGCTTGACTTCGCCCGTCACCGTCTCCTGCGTCTTGTCGACGAAGGCCGAAAGGGCCTCGCGTAAAGTGGTGAACCACTGGCCGAAGTATACGAGCTCGGCGAACCGCTCGGCGACGAGCTTCTTGTAGTGGGCTGTGTCGCGGTCGAGAGTTATGGTCTCGAGGGCTTCGTGGGCGGCGTAAAGAATGGTGCCGCCGGGGGTCTCGTAAACGCCGCGGGACTTCATGCCGACGAGACGGTTTTCGACCATATCGATAATGCCTATGCCGTTTTTGCCGCCTATTTCGTTAAGCTTTTGCACCATTTCGACGGCGCCCGTCTTTTTGCCGTCAAGCGTTACGGGGACGCCCTTCTCGAAGCCTATGGTGACGTAGGTCGGCTCGTCGGGAGCCTTCTCGGGCGAGACTCCCATTTCGAGTATTTTGTCATACATCGGCTCGTTGGCGGGGTCCTCGAGGTCGAGGCCCTCGTGCGAAAGGTGCCATATATTCTTGTCCTTGGAATAGTTGGTCTCTCTCGTTATCGCAAGCGGGACACCGTGCGCCTCGGCGTAGTCAATCTCTTCCTCGCGGGACTTGATGCTCCATATACGCCACGGGGCGATTATCTGCATCTCGGGCGCGAAGGCCTTTATCGTAAGCTCGAAACGCACCTGGTCGTTACCCTTGCCGGTGCAGCCGTGGGCGATGGCGTCGGCGCCCTCTTTCTTGGCTATCTCTACTATCCTCTTCGCTATAACGGGACGCGCGAACGAGGTGCCGAGCAGATACTTGCCCTCGTAGACCGCTCCCGCCTTGAGAGTGGGATAGATGTAATCCTCGATAAACTCTTTGGTGAGGTCTTCGATGTATATCTTCGAGGCGCCCGTCTTTATGGCCTTTTCCTTAAGGCCCGAAAGCTCCTTGCCCTGACCGACGTCGGCCGCGACGGCTATGACCTCGCACCCCTCGTAGTTCTCCTTGAGCCACGGAATAATTATAGAGGTATCGAGACCTCCCGAATAAGCGAGCACTATTTTCTTGATCTTTTTCATAACGTTCCTCCGTTAAACTTTGCAGCCTGTCGCCGCGTTTATTATAATAGGTATTATACTCCCCATTTCGATATATTGCAAGTTTATTTACAATATTTATATACTTTCACAATTTGCCGCCGACATTTTTGTATTTTTTATCTATTTTTACCCCTATTCTTCGCTTTCACCAGCCATATTTGCATATTTATACATTATTATTCATTTTTTCAGCGTATAATATTCACGCCCGCCGCGTCGGAACGCGCCTTTTCCGCCTCTTTTTGCCGCGAGTTGAAAAAAACAGTAAAACCTTGTGATATTATGTTATTTCGCTTGACAGTAATGTTATAAAATGTTATAATTTTATTGCTTGGATTTTTCCCGATCACTCACGGCGCAAAGGAGGCCCAAAATGAACTACGCCCGCCGCGAAAAAATGAAGGAGCTTTTCAAAACCTCCGACATAATAACGCTTAAAGATCTGGCCGCCATCTTCCCCGAGGTGTCGACCATGACCATCCGCCGCGACCTCGAATATTTCGAGCACGAAGGCCTTATAATGATAATCCGCGGAGGCTGTAAGGTCTTAAACCACGAAAGAGCGCCCGCCGAGGAGAATTACGCCGACAGAGCGGTCTCCAACGTCGTCTACAAGATGCAGGTCGCCAAGGCGGCCCTCCCCTATCTCGAAACGGGCAGAAGCGTCTTTATCGACAGCGGCTCGACCATGATGTGCTTCGCCAAAATGGTCCCCAACATCAAGCTTTCGGTCATAACCAACGCGCCCAACATCGCGCTCGAGATAGCGGGACGTCCCCTGACCACCGTCAGCATAGTCGGCGGCTCGATAAATCACGACAACCTTGCCGTGTCGGGCGCCCAGTCGCTCGCCTTTCTCCGCTCGGTCAATATAGATATCGCTTTTATCGCCGCGTCGGGACTTTCCGCGGGCGGCGGCTTCACCTGCGGCAACTACGCCGAGTGCGAGGTCAAAAGGGCCATTATCAAAAAGGCCAACAAAAAAATCGTTCTTATGGATTCGACGAAGGTCGGAAAATCCCTTGCCTACACCTTCGCCAATCTCAAGGATATAGACATTCTCATCACCAACGAGCGTCTGCCCGAAAATCTCTACGTCGCCGCTCTCAAAGGCGGCGCCGAAGTAAAGTTTTTCGAATACTGACGCCGAAAAATCCAGCGTAAAATCAGGAGGAAAAAATGAAAAACACAGCGTTAAGGCTCTACGGAGCAAACGACCTGAGGCTCGAGACCTTCGAGCTGCCGGCCATCAAGGAAGACGAAATACTCGTTAAGATCATTTCCGACAGTATCTGCATGTCGTCCTACAAAGCGACCATCCAGGGCGCCGCTCACAAGCGCGTTCCCGACGACGTCGCCGAAAACCCCGTCATCATCGGCCACGAATTCTGCGGCGAAATAGTCGAAGTCGGCAAAAAGTGGCAGGATAAGTTCAAGGCGGGCAAAAAATTCGCCATCCAGCCCGCCCTCAACTACAAGGGCTCGCTCGCCGCGCCCGGCTACTCCTTCAAGTATATCGGCGGCGACTCGATGTATGCCGTCGTCCCCTCTTGCGTCATGGAGAGCAACTGCCTCCTTTCCTACGACGGAGAGGCCTTCTTCTACGGCTCCCTCGCCGAGCCCATGAGCTGCATAGTCGGCGCCTATCACGCCAACTATCACATCCCGCAGGGCACCTATATCCATAACATGGGCATCAAAGAGGGCGGCAACCTCGCCATCCTCGCGGGCGCCGGCCCCATGGGCCTCGGAGCCGTCGACTACGCCATCCACGCCGAAAGAAAGGCGTCCTTGGTCGTCGTCACCGATATAGACGACGCGAGACTCAAAAGAGCCTCCGAAATACTCACCGTCGAAGACGCCGCTAAAAACGGCGTAAAACTCGTATACTTAAACACCGCCGCCGTCGAAAACCCCGTCGAAAGCATGCTCGCTTACACCGACGGCAAGGGTTTCGACGACGTTTTCGTTTTCGCGCCCGTCAAGCCCGTCGTCGAGCAGGGCGACGCCATCCTCGCGAAGGACGGCTGCCTGAACTTCTTCGCGGGCCCCTCCAAGACCGATTTCTCGGCCATGTTCAACTTCTACAACGTCCACTATAACTTCACCCATATC
>JAEEIO010000017.1 GCA_016281405.1 Clostridiales bacterium
CCTTGCATATATCCTTCGGCGCGACTATGACCCTCTTATTTGAAAAGGGGTGGCGAAGGGCGTTTCCCGTGTCGGAAAGCGCGGAAAAACGGACGGTGCGTCCCTTCAGCGAAACGGCGACCTCCACCCTCTTTTCACCCGAAAAGCCCGCGCCCTGGCCGAAAGCCGCCCTTATGACGCAGTAGGCGAAAACGCAGGAAACGCAAAGGAAAGTAAAGGAAAGGTTCGAGTAGACCGCGCCGTTTTTCACGTGCGCTCCGCACACTCCGAGAAGAGAGAGGGCGTAAACGGCGCCGCAGAAGGCGAAGGAGGAAACGCAGAAAAGCGCGCACGAAACGGCGAGCCTTTTGAAGCCGAACGCCGCGGCGCATAAAAGAAGGCAGAAAGCCGCCTTTATCGGAAAGGAAAAGGGGGTGTGAAGAAAGTAAAGAGGGATAGAAAGAAGACCTCCCAGAAAGGCGCTTATAAGGGTGCGGTAAGTCTTCGCGTAAACGCCAGCAAGCGCGGCGGTGAGCCGCAGGAGCAGGTAGTCGGGAATGAAATTGGAAAGAAAGAGCAGATCGAGATATATTATCTTCATAAACGAATGTTACCACGTCGGCGGGGAGAAAAATGTCTTAATTTCTCCGCGGCTCAAAAGAAAATAATAAAACGTCCCGAGGGGCGTATGCAGGGGAGAAAGGAGAAAGAAAAAGGGGCTCATGGCGCTTTCGCCCTTTCCGGCGGGAAAGTAAAGGAAGCAGTCGTCGCCGAAGAAGGCGCCGCGCAGACCGTCTGCCTTTGCAAGGCAGGAGCGAAGGAGCTCGTCCTTTACAAAGGAAAGATCGGGGCGGCTTTCCCCGTGAGAAAGCGGAAAAAAGAGGGGGAAGCAGGGCGTCTCGCCCGGGAGAGAGCGGATGAGAAAAAAGCGGCTTTTTAAGCGAAATCCCTTTTTTCTCAGAACGAAAAGGTCTCCCTCCGGCTGCATGACCCCGAGGTTTTCTCGCCCGTCGTAAAGCCTTACGACGTATTCGCTCTTTCTGCATTCCGCGTATAGCGCCCCGCCGGATATATCCGCCCGCCCGACGCGGTCGAGATTTAAGTAAAGAGGATGGCTTTCCATAAAAAAACACCTCGGCATAATCTATGCCGGGGCGTTTCGTTTTATTACCGCGTCAGTCCTTGCGGGAGCTTAAAAACGCGGCGAATATCCAGAAGAAGGGGGCCGTTATGCAAACGCTGAATGAGAAGAAGGCGCAGACGGCGTACCCGAGAAAGGCGGCCTTTGGCACCTTGTCCTTTGAGGAAAGGGAGAAGAAAACGAGCAGGAGAAAGGGTATAAGACCGAATATGCCGAGATTGACGAGAAGGTTTAGATATTCGTTGTGCGCGCTGTCTACCGAACGCTTTATAAGAGAGCCGCTTATGTCCGACGTTCTTTCAAAAACGATCGACGAGCGCACGCGCAGGGTATCGGGCCCGCCGCCGAACAAGGGACGCTCTTTGAAGAGCTTAAGACAGTCCTTCCATATCAGTATGCGGTTAGAGCCGAAGCTGTCGCTTGACCTGCCGTGAAGAAGCTCGTGCGCTTCAAAGAGGATACCGCTTTCGCCGCCGTAGAAAAAGGCGAAAAGAAGCAACGCGACGATAAGCGCGACGAGACAGACCGTAAAAAAGAGCTTAACTCGCGTTATTTTAAGGAATGAAAGCCCGAAAAGAAGCGCCGCGGCGAAAAGGAAAGCGAAAAACAGGGGCGAGGGCGAAAGAGAGACGAACAGGCGCGGGAAAACGTATTCGCGGACTAAAAGCGCGTTCAGAGCCGCGGCGCAGGCGTGAAGAGAGAGAAAACGGCAGAGCCTTTTGAAGTTTTCACGAGTTCCGCAGGCTATCGCGGTAAAAGAGCAGGAAACGGCGACGGCGACCTTTCCCGCGTCGACGTCGGTGTAAAGGAGAACGAAGAACAAAAGCGCCGAAACAAAGGGAAGGGTCGGATTTTTGTACCTTAGGTCGGAGTAACAGGCGAAAAACAAAGGAACGCATACCGAAATGAAGATCGCCGCCATGCCGACGTTGCCTATCGTTCCGACGAAGGACGCGGTATAAACGTCCGCCGCGGCGTAATAATAATAGACCGAAGGATAAAAGCCGAAGGGGTTTTTATCGAGGAACTGTACGAGCGCGATAAGAGAAAAAATGAGCGCGGACGCTTCGAGATAAAGAACGTACGAGGGCTTAAAGCCCTTTCTTGAAAGAATGAAAAAGCAGAGGCAGTAAAGAGCCGTCGTGTAAAGACCCTCATTCCTGCCGAGCCCGCGGAGAACGGAAACGCCGTAAGGGGAAAGGACAGCCGAAAGACATGAAAAAAGGAAGAAAAGGATAACGCATATTTCGGAAGGAGACAGCGGAAAAACACGCCTCTCTTTTCGCGTTTTTATAACGGAAACAAGGCTGTAAAGGGCGAAAAGCAGAGTCGCCGCCGCGAAAAACCGGTATTTCGCCGCCGTGATGCTTTTGTATCCCGAGGGCAGAATAAAAAGAGGGAATAACGAAAACATAAGAAAGACGTATATATCGTAAACGGTCTGTTCGGATCTGAGACCCGATCTGTCCATAAACATCACCTCTGAAAACATATTACCATAAAAACGCATCCCGTGCATATATATTTACAAAAGAAAAAAGGAGGTAAAAGACCGATGGAAAAATATCTGCCCGAGGGCAGAAACGATACGGGCGAGCTTACCGCCGAAAGACTTTATAAGGCGATCGGCACGGGGGAGATCCTTGAAGGCAGGGCGGTAAGATGCACCGATAAGCACGATCTCGTAACGGAGGGAGCCGATTTTCTCGGCGTCATACCGAGAATAGAAACGTCAGTCGGCATAGAAAGCGGAAAAACGAGGGAGATAGCCATTCTCTCAAGGGTCGGGAAACCGGTGTGCTTCTGCGTCGAAGGGGTCAGCGACGGCGTTTTTTATCTTTCGAGAAAAAAGGCGCAGGAAAAGGCGCTCCGGCA
>JAEEIO010000018.1 GCA_016281405.1 Clostridiales bacterium
AAAACCGCCGTAAGCATCTCTTTCGTCACTGCGCCGGGGCGGCATATGACCGCCTTGTCGCCTAAGAAAGATACCACCGTCGACTCGACTCCCACGGCGCATTCGCCGCCGTCGAGTATGGCGTCGACGCGGCCGTCGAGATCGTTGACGCAGTGAGAAAACCTCGTCGGCGACGGCTTCCCCGAGAGGTTCGCGCTCGGCGCCGCCACCGGCACCCCCGCCGCCTCAAGAAGGGCGTGCATAACGGGATTCGAAGGGCATCTTATCGCGACCGACGAAAGCCCCGCCGTAGTGACGTCGGGTATAACGCCGTTTTTAGGCAACACCGCCGTAAAAGGCCCCGGCATAAACGCCTTTATCGCCTTTTTCGCAAGCGGCGGCACGTCGGAGACGTATTTTTCTATCTCCTTCGGGCTCGGAAGGTGAACTATAAGGGGGTTATCCTGCGGACGTCCCTTTACCTCGAAAATCCGCTTTACCGACTCGGGCAAAAGCGCCGACGCGGCAAGGCCGTAGACCGTCTCGGTGGGCACGGCGACAAGTCCGCCGTCCCGAATTATTCGGGCGGAGGTCTCGATGCCTTCCTTATTCGCCTTGAGACGGAGAGTTTTCAATTTCTTATTCCTCTGCTTTGAGTTTTTCAAGCCTTTCGGCCGCCGAGAGGGCGTCTATCATCTCGTCGAGGTCGCCGTTCATAAACGACTCTATGCGATAGAGCGTCAGCCCTATGCGGTGATCGGTCACCCTGTCCTGCGGGAAGTTGTAGGTGCGTATTTTTTCGCTTCGCTTGCCCGTGCCGACCTGTCCCCTGCGGGTTTCGGCGAGCCGCTCGTCCGCCTCGGACTGAAGCTTTTCGCATATCTTCGAGCGAAGGACGCGAAGCGCCTTTTCCTTGTTTTTATACTGGCTCCGCTCGTCCTGGCACTCGACGACGGTGCCCGTCGGCAGATGCGTCACGCGGATCGCCGACTCGGTCTTGTTTACCTTCTGGCCTCCCGCTCCCGACGAGCGGAAGGTGTCTATCTGTATCTCGGCGGGGTCGATTTTGAAATCAACCTCCTCGGCCTCGGGTAAGACCGCCACGGTGACAGTCGAGGTGTGGATACGTCCGCCCGCCTCGGTCTCGGGCACGCGCTGGACCCTGTGCCCGCCGCTTTCGTATTTGAGCCGCGAATACGCGCCCTTTCCGAGAAGCATAAAGGAGATTTCCTTATATCCCCCGAGCTCGGTCGCGTTTTCGTAAATCGGCTCTATCGTAAACCCTTTTCCGGCGGCGTACATCGAATACATTCTGTAAAGCGACGCGGCGAAAAGCGCCGCCTCGTCGCCGCCGACGCCCGCCCTTATCTCGACTATGACGTTCTTGTCGTCGTTTTCGTCCTTCGGTAAAAGAAGCTCCTTTAACTTTTCCTCCGAGGCGGAAAGCCGCTTTTCGGCGTCCTCCTTTTCCTCCTCGGCAAGCGGGAGCATCTCTTTGTCGCCCGACGCGATGATGCTTTTCGCCTCTTCTAAATCGGCCTCGGCCTTTTTGTAGACGGCGTATTCCCCGCAAACGGGAGCGAGCTCCTTCCGCTCCTTCATAAGGCGCTTGTATTCCTCCATATCGGAGGGCGCCATAGCCAGCGCCTTTTCAATTTCCGCAAACCTCGCGGCGACCGACTCGAGCTTTTCTCTCATTTAGGGGCCTCCGTCGCCACGACTTTTCTGATGTGCTTTTCAATTAAGCGCCTCGGCGACATGACGACCCTGCCGCAGCCGGTGCATTCGAGCTTGTAATCGAGGCCGACGCGAAGCACTTTCATCGTTTTCGCGCCGCAGGGATGGTTTTTCTTCATTTCAACTGTGTCCCCGACCTTTATTTCCACTTCGCGTCCCTCCTTTTTGATATGGTAAATCCGGACGAGCGGAGCCGTCCGGACTTATTCGTAAGCCGCTATATGTTTTTTAAGTCTTTACCGCAATTATTGCAGTATGAGCTGCCCTCGGGATTTGCCGCTCCGCAGTCGGGGCAGACGGCGCGCCCCTTCTGGGCGGCTATCTCTTTTTTGAGGGACGCCGCTTTTTCCTTGAGCCCGTCGGCCTTCTCGAAGAGGGCGGCAAGCTCCTCCGACTTGTCGGCGCCGTCCTTGCTCGCGGCGTAGGTCGTCTTGCCTATCTCGGTGAATACCTTTTCGAGCGCGTTTTTGGTCTCGATGAGTTTTAAGTTGAGTTTGGTTATATCCACCACCGCGCCGACTTTCTTGCCGGCGTATTCGGCGGCCATCTTCGTCTTGCCGACGACGTCGTTTATAAATTCGTTTGCCATAGTAATACCTCCAAACACATTATATAGTAATTATATAACATTTTATATGCTTTTGCAAGGTAAATAATACTTACAGAGGACGTCTGTTTTTGTCGAGGACCGCGACCCTCGTGTAATTTACGGCCGCGTCGCCCGTTAGCAGGGACGCGACGAGTCTCGGATTTATCGTGAGGTCGTTTCCCGAAGGGAGCGTGAGAGTAAGCCGCCCGACCTCGCCGTCCTCGTAGACGGCGTCCTTCAAGTATGGCGCGGCGTCGACGGTGAGGTCGCCGCCCTTGGTGTTTTTCGCCACGGGGACGGTCTTTGCCGAAAGCAGCGCCTTTACCTCCTCGCCCTTGCCCGAGAGGGCGGGCGACTCTGCTTTCCACGTCGAAAAGGCGATGTCCGAGATCGGTCTTTCGGGTATGACGGCTTTTAAGGCCATAAACCCGTCCGGAAGCGAGGCCGCGAGCTTTTTAAGAACCTCTTTCAAAGAGACCTCAACGGTGAGGCCTATATCCAAAAGCTCGCACTCGCTCATGTAGCCTACCGAAAGGGGCGGCGTGAAGATCATAACGGGGTGGACGTTAAACCCCTCGGTGTAGACTATCGGAAGTCCGCTTCGTCTTAGCGCCCTTTTGAACGCCCTCATCATGTCGAGGTGCGAAACGTAGCGGACGGCGGCCGATTTGCGGAAGGTTATCCTCACCTTGAAAGCGTCCGTTCTCAAAGCTCTCCCACCTTCCCGTTCTTGCACCCGCAGCCGCAGGCCATACACTGCTCGCGGCAGTTGGGGGACGTCTTGCCCTCGTAAGCCTTTTCGGCCTCGCGCTTGAGAAACTCTTTCGTAATGCGGGCGTCGACGACGTCCCACGGCATTATCTCGTCGAAGGAGCGGCGGCGGTTTGCGTAAAACTCCGCCGAAAGTCCCTCGGCCTCGAGACACTTTATCCACCGCTCGTAATTGAAGTTTTCGTCCCAGCTGTCGAAGACCGAGCCCTCTTTATAGGCTCTTTCGATAACTTTTGAAAGACGTCTGTCGCCCCTCGCGAAGACGGCCTCGATATGCGAGGTATAGGGTTTATGCACCGAGACCGAGATCTTTTTCGACCTCGGATAGTCCCTCAAAAACTTCTGCTTCCAAAGGAGCGTTTCGACGTCGTCCTGCGGCTCCCACTGGAAAGGGGTGAAGGGCTTCGGGACGAAGCAGGCGACCGACGCCGAAAGCGAAAAGCTTCTCCCCTTCTGGCGGTTCGGGTTGTGATAAAACAAATCGACTATCTCGCCCGCAAGGGTCAGAATGCCCTTCAAGTCCTCCTCCGTCTCGGTCGGAAGGCCGCACATGAAATAAAGCTTAAGCGAGGTGTAGCCGCCGTCGAAGGCTATGTCGGCGGTGCGGCGAAGCTCCTCCTCGGTGACGTTTTTGTTTATGACGTCGCGGAGCCTCTGTGTCCCCGCCTCGGGCGCGAAAGTCAGTCCCGACTTCTTTACGCCCGTGATTTTATCTCTAATTTTACTCGTAAAACTGTCGACGCGAAGCGACGGAAGCGAAATCGACGTCTTCTCCTCGTCGGTCCAGCTGTAAAGCATATCGAGTAATTCCTCGAGCCGCGAGTAGTCGCTTGTGCTTAAAGACAAAAGCGAAAGCTCTTCATATCCCGTCGACTTTACGAGCGCGCGGGCGAGCCTGTTATTGGTCTCGGGACTTCTCTCACGAAGCGGCCTGTAAATATAGCCCGCCTGGCAAAAACGGCAGCCGCGCATACAGCCGCGGAGCACCTCGACGCAGGCGCGGTCGTGGACGGTCTCCGAGTAAGGCACCACGAAGCTTTCGGGCCAGAAGGCCTTGTCGAGGTCTTTTATTACGCACCTTTTGACCTTTTCGGGCGCGCCCTCAAGGGGCGTTATCGACTTCACCGTGCCGTCTTCGTTATACCCCACGTCGTAAAGGGACGGCACGTAAACGCCTTCGATCCTCGCCGCCTTTTTCAAAAACTCCTTCTTGCCGTAGCCCTCTTTTTTGTATTCGGACACGAGGTCCAAAAGTTCGTTCATAACGTCCTCGCCGTCGCCTATCATAAAGAGGTCGAAATAGTCGGCGATGGGCTCGGCGTTGACGGCACAGGGGCCGCCTCCAACGACGAGCGGAAAGCGGTCTTTTCTGTCGGCAGACCTTAGCGGCACGCCCGCGAGGTCGAGCATATACAAAATATTGGTGTAAGAAAGCTCATACTGAAGGGTAAAGCCTATAACGTCGAAATCGGCAAGCGGCGTCTTGGTCTCGAGCGAGTAAAGCGGCAGTCCCGCCTCTTTGAGCTTGCCGCCCATCTCCAAAGACGGAGCGAAGACCCGCTCGCAATAGGCGTCCTCACGTCTGTTTATAAGCGAGTATAAAAGCTTCATGCCGAGATGGCTCATGCCTATATCGTAGCTGTCGGGAAAGCAAAAGGCGAAATGCAAAGAGTAAGACGCGGGGTCTTTTATTATCTCCCCGAACTCGCCGCCCGTATAACGCGCCGGCTTTTGCACCGTCGCGACTATTTCATCGAGCTTTCGCATTTAATA
>JAEEIO010000019.1 GCA_016281405.1 Clostridiales bacterium
CCTTTTTGAAAGCAGGTCGCGGCAGGCGTTTACCGTCACCCGAAGAAGCCAGCGCTTTTCGTGGACTGCGCCGTTAAAACGGCGCGGACGGGCAAAGCAGGTCATAAAGACCTCCTGTGAAACGTCCTCGGCGTCCTGACGGTTCCCCGTTACGGCGTAGGCCAGACGGAAAACGTCGGACGAGTGCCTTTTTACGAAAAGCTCCGCCTCGTTTTCGGCGGCAAGTCGCGCTGTTTCGGTCATGTTCATCCTCTTTTTCGGGCCCTGAAACGGCGCCGTTTCAAAACCCTCTGTAATATATAACCCCGTTTTGCGAAAAAAGGTTGCAAAACAGGGTATATTTTTTGAAAAAAATTTTTATTTTTGCAGTAAGCCGACTTTTTTATAGACCTTCGAAAGCGTCCGCCTCGCGACATAGGCCGCCTTTTCGGCGCCGTCCGCCAGCGTTTTCGTAAGATACTCTTTGTCTGCCATAAGCTCGGCGTAGCGGGCTCTTATCGGGGCGAGCGCGTCGGCGACGGTCTCGCCGACGGCGAGCTTGAATTCGCCATAGCCTTTACCCTCAAACTCTTTTTCGAGGGCGGGGACGGTCTTGCCCGATACGGCCGACATTATGGTAAGCAGATTGTTTATGCCGTCCTTCCCCTCGCGGAAGACTATTTCGTTTTCCGAGTCGGTGACGGCCTTTTTGAACTTTCTTACGACGGTGTCCTTATCGTCGAGAATAAGCACGAAGGCGTTCTGATTGGCGTCCGACTTGCTCATTTTCTTGGTCGGGTCGGCAAGCGACTTGACTCTCGCGCCGTATTTCGGGATGAAGCTCTCGGGGACGGTGAAAACGCCGTTGTAAAGTCCGTTCATCCTTATCGCGACGTCGCGCGCGAGCTCGACGTGCTGGCGCTGGTCTTCGCCCACGGGGACGGCGTCGGCGTTGTAAAGCAGTATGTCGGCGGCCATAAGCGACGGATAGGTGAAAAGTCCCGCGTTTATGTTGTCGGCGTGCCTTGCCGATTTATCCTTGAACTGCGTCATGCGGGAAAGCTCGCCGAACATGGTGTTGCATTCGAGTATCCACGCCAGCTCCGCGTGTTCGTGGACGTGGCTCTGGACGAAAAGCGGGTGCCTTTCGGCGTCTATGCCGCAGGCGATAAGCGACGCGGCCATGGAAAGCGTGTTTCTGCGAAGGGCCGCGGGCTCCTGTCTCACGGTGAGCGAGTGGAGGTCGGCTATCGAAAAGACGCTGTCGTATTCGTCCTGCAAAACGACCCAGTTCCTTATTGCGCCGAGGTAGTTTCCGAGCGTCAGGTCGCCGCTCGGCTGTATGGCCGAGAAAAGCCGTTTTTTAGCGGATTCCTTATTCGTTTCAACTTTGTTTTCCATTTGTTTTTCCTCCGAAAACAGTTGCGCGGGGGGCGTGTTATGTATTATAATATAATATGATGTGATTATAGGCGAGCAGACCCGTAAGCCGAGTTCTGTTCTATGCAGCCATCTATCTCGAACAGCCGTTACCGACTGCCTCAAGCCACCATGGGAACGGGACGGGCAGCCCCATATGTTCCTCTGCGGTGTTGCTTCGGATAGGGTTTACAGGGGGCCCGCGTTACCGCGGACTCCGGTGAGCTCTTACCTCGCCTTTCCACCCTTACCCCGTAAAGGGGCGGTATATCTCTGTTGCACTTTCCCGGGAGTCGCCTCCGGCGGACGTTATCCGTTATCCTGCCCTGTGAAGCTCGGACTTTCCTCAGCAGACGGCCTTTCGGCCGTCGTCTGCCGCGGCTGCCCGGTCTGCTCGCTTTAATATAATAGCCCATAAAATCCGATTTGTCAAGAAGACAATGATCGGGAAAGGGGACGTATATGGCGCGTTCGGAACTCGAAAAACTCAAAAAGGCCTCTAAAATAAATATTCTTCAAAGGCTGAACGCCGCCGAGTCGACGGACTTCGCGGGCGGCATGCTCATTTACAACCCGAAGGGGACGGGGGCTCTGCGCCTCGTCGGCGGCACGGGCTCCGACCGCCACTCCTACGAGATACTCACCTACAAAAAGCGCGCCGTTCTGGCAATGCGCTCCAAAAAGACGCTTTTCGACGAGGAGAGCGAAAAAGAGACGGCGCTTTGCACGCCCCTCTCGGTGATATGCGGCAAAAAGCGGCTCGTCAAGGACGGCGTGAGGGAGACCGACCCCGAAAAAATGATGTATTACGCCTCGCCGCTTATAAACGCCCTCTACCCGTCTTTATATCTCGTCGTCAAAAAAGACCTCTACCCCGCCGCGGGCGACGGCAGGTATTTTCACGAGCAGGGGACGGCCTTCCGCACCGAGCCGTCTTCGGTCTCGCTCTATATGCGCTCGAAAGATCCCGACCACATGCTCTCCTATATACTCCCCGCCGAGCCCGAAATAAAAGACACGGTGAACTTAAACGAGGAAATGCTCGCCTTCGGCAAGGGAAAAGAGACGCTTTCGGTCGTCCTCTCCCTCGGAAACGGCGTGAACGTGCTTATTGACGGACACGCCCGCGCCGCCGCCGCCGCGATGCTCGGAAAAAAGCTCCCCTGCCTTTGCATCGTCCCCGTCGCGAGATTTTTCACCAAGGGCTTCAATAAATACGTCCTCGAATTCGCCTCGCTGACGGCCACGGTCAAGGAGCTTCCGAAAAAATACGGCGGATTTTTCCTTGACAAAGACTGCGACCAGCCCGTCAAATACATAGAAAAACTCCTCTCCGAACGCGACCCCGTCTTCGACGGACGTCCGCTCGGCGAGATGTCGGGCATCTCCTACCCCGATATAAACGAAACGCTTTCGGAAAAATAAAAGAAAGGACGAGTAAAAAATGAAAAACGGAAAAAAACCGACCGAAGCAGTCGCCGACGCCGTAAACGCGATAAAAAGCAATAAAAAACTGTCGCTCATCATACTGATCTCGGGCGCCGCGTTTCTGACCCTCGCCGTCGTGATTCTCACCTTCGTCGTGCTCGGCGGCATGGACTTTTCGACGGTCGCCCATATCAAATTCACCTTCTGGCCCATGCTGGTGTCGGCCGCCCTTTTCGCGCTGACGCCGCTTTTCAAGGCCATGTCGGCCTCGTCGGGCTACGCCCCGGGCGACTTCCCCGCCAAAAACTCCCTCTCGTCATTCTACGTCGGCAAGGCGCTCGACCTCGTCCTCCCCTTCAAAATAGGCGCCTTCACCGACTTCAAACTATACCCCGAGGAAAACGGCGTCCTCGGCAAATTCTGCCTCTTTCTCATATCGCTTTTCCTCGACTGCGTCTGCCTGCTCGTCTTCCTGCTCATCGGCGGCGTCGCGGGCATTTCGGCCAACAACTACGTCTCGGGCGACGCCGTATTTTCCGACTACTGGCTGCCTCTGTTCATCGCCGTCTTCATCGTCACGGCGCTCGTTTTCGTCGTCGCGCTGATACTGAAGCCCTCTCGCGAGCTTCTCAAAAAGCTCGTCACCACCGACAGATGGATAATGACGCTCGTCTTCTCGGCGGTCGCGTGGGGGCTTAAATTCGTCGCCTTCTATTTCGCCTTCGCCGCCTTCTCCAACGTCGGATTTTTGGGCGCCCCCGCCCCCGCGGCTCTCGCGACGGCGCTTTGCTCTCTCGCCTCGGCCGTCCCCTCCACCCCCGCGCAGATAGGGCTTTTCGAGCTTGCCTCCGTCTTTACCTTCGTGGCGTCGGGCCTCACGCCCGAGCAGGGACTTTTAGCGGGTCTTGCCGCCCACGCGGCCCTCTTCGTCGGCGTACTCGCCGCGGCCTTCGTAGTGTGGGCGCTTTTCGCAAGAAGGATTCTCAAAAAGAAAAACGACGAAAAGGCCGCCGAAAAAGCGGCCAAAGAGGCCGAGAAAGCGGCGGAGACCGAATACCTCCCCGTAAGCGCCTCCGACCCGAAGGAGCCCGCCGATGAAGAATAACGGCGCTCCCTTCGGCGGCGATACGAAATTATACGAAATAGCAAACGGCGGCGTCACCGTCCGCCTCACCGACGCGGGCGCCGCCCTCGTCTCTTTTGAAAAAGACGGCTTCGACGCCGTCGCCGGCTTTAAGGACGGGCGGGATTATCTCCGCTCCGACTCGTGTATGTGCGTAAACGTCGGCCGCTACGCGGGGCGAATAGCCTTCGGCCGCTTTACGCTTGACGGAAAAGAATACGACCTCTCGAAAAATAACGGCGTCCACCATATCCACGGCGGATTTCACGGCTTCGGCAGCCGCGTCTGGACGCTGAAAGACCTGACCGAAAGCCGCGCCGTCTTCTCTATCTTCTCCGAAGACGGCGAGGACGGCTACCCCGCCGACCTCACCGAAACGGTCGCCTACTCGCTTGACGAAAAGGGCGTTTTGTCGGTCGTCACCGAGGCCGAGGCCTCGGCGGACACCGTTATAAACCCCACCCTCCACGCCTATTTCAATTTAGGCGACGACAAAGCCTCCGTCCTTTCGCACAGGCTGACCGTCTTCGCCTCGCGCTACACGCCGCTTGACGAAAACCTCGTCTGGAAGGGCGGCTTTCACCCCGTCGAGGGGACGCCCTTCGATTTCAGAACGCCCAAACCCGTCGCCGACGCCGCCCTTTCCAAGGGCGTCGAAATAGTCGCCGCGGGCGGTCTCGACACCGCCTTCGCGCTCGACAAGGGCGCGGCCTTCGGCCCCGCCTGCGTCCTTACGGCCGAAAACGGCAGGAGCCTTCTTATCGAGACCGACCGCCCCGCCGCCGTCGTCTACAGCGCGAACTTTTTAGACGAGCGGGGCGGCAAGTTCGGGCCGCTCGGGCGCCGCTCCTGCATCGCGATCGAGACCGAAGCGTTTCCGAACAGCGTCAACGTGCCGTCGGCGCCGTCGACGGTCCTTAAAAAAGGCGAAAAATACCGCGCCGAAACGCGCTATACGCTCTCGGCGCCGTATCAAAGCTACAATGAAAGATTTAAAAAACTCCCTTTGGAAAAGCAAAGAATAGTGATTGAAAAAGATAAAGACAGAAGGCCGGATGCTTGGGAGAGCGACCCCGCAGATATTATTTACGAGCAAAGATTCAAAAAAGAAATTGATGAATACAATATTAGAAGATACGGTTTCACTTGGTAGAATACGAGAAAATCCCTGCGGATTTTTCTCATAAGGAGATATAAAAATGACCGAAAAAAAACTTTTGGCGGTAGCGGCCTTGCTTAAAAAGGTCGGAGCCGACGCCCTCGTCGTCTTCGACGAGCCGACAATCCGCTTCTTTTGCGGCATGGACGTAAGCGACAACGCCATGGTGATAACCGACGGCGAGGCCGTTCTGATCGCCGACAACCGCTATATCGGCGACGCCGAAAAATTGAAGGGCGTCCGCACCGTCTTAAACGACGGCGGCCTTTTCCCGCTTTTGGAGCGGCTTTTTTCGGAGGCGGGCGTCAAGACCGTCGCCGTGAACGAAAGCAAACTCACTTTTTCACAGTATGAAAAGCTCTCGGCCGTCTGCGAGATAAAAAAGGCCGCCTCGGAGCTTTTTGCCGTCCGCGCCTTCAAGGAGGGCGCCGACCTCGAGGCGATAAAAAAGGCGCAGTCGATAACCGACGCGGCCTATAAGCACATCCTCCCCTATTTCAAAGAGGGCGTCACCGAGAACGAGATAGTCTCGGAGATGATTTATTTTATGAGAAAGCAGGGCGCGGCGGAGGCGTTCGACACCATCGTCCTCTTCGGCCCCAAGACCGCCGTCCCGCACGGAGTGCCGGGCGACGTTAAGCTTCAGAAAGACGTCCCCGTTTTACTCGATTTCGGCGCCAAATACGCGGGCTTTTGCTCCGATATGTCGAGAAGCTTTTATTTCGGACGTCCGACCGAGGAATACGCCGCCGCGTGGAAGACCGTCTTCGAGGCGCAGGCCGCCGCCCTCGCGGGCATAAAGGCGGGCATGACGGGGCGGGATTGCGACGCCCTTGCCCGCGGCGTCATTGAAAAAAGCCGCTTCGCGGGGACGTTCACCCACTCGCTCGGCCACGGCGTGGGCGTCGAGATACACGAGTGGCCCAATTTCGCGCCGCGCTTCGAGGGCCCCATCCCCGAAGGCTCGGTCCTCAGCGTCGAGCCGGGCGTCTACCTCGCGGGCCGCTTCGGCGTGCGGATAGAGGACATAGTTCACGTCGAAAAAAACGGCGTCCAAAACCTCACCCACTCGGAAAAGTTTTCAGTATTATAAAGCATGAGATAACCGCCGCCCAATCGGGCGGCGGTTTTGCCTCTTTATGATTACACATAAACGGTAAGTGCAAAAACATAATCTTTATTGGTGTCCAAATCACCTTTGTAAACAATATTAACTATCCAATATGTTACGTCCTCATAACTTGCAGAATGGGATAAATAATTGTCATAAAAATTCCTGCTTCCTTTTTTTATAATCTTACCATCTTTCTCTTTCAAAACATAACTAATACTATGAATTATGAGACCGTAACCCTTTGAACGAAAATCTACATGTAAATAATTGTCGATGGAAAAACGAGTTTCTACTGATTTTTCAAACCAGTCTGACGCGATTGATTTATCATATTTTTTAACCTGCTTTGATTGGACTTCAATTTTATATCTTGTTGCTTTGCATTTAAAGTTATTACCTGAACAATAAAAATTACCCACTTCAAAATTATGACCGTAAGCGGCATGGTTTTCGGTATATACTTTCCGGCAACGGTCACATTTATACGTTATAACTCCTGCTTCCTCGCATGTAGTTGTATCGTCAAAAAAAACAAAGTGGTGGCCGAGCGCTTCGCTCGGCTCGGTTTTCTGCTTTTTACATTTTGAACATTCATAAGTTTTGATTCCATTCTTTTCACATGTAGCGGTGTCGCTTATAAATATCGAATAATCATGTTCACAAAAAATTTGGCATGAAGAGAAAAGCGTATTGCTGGCGACAATAATAGAAACAAGAAGCGTATAAGAAATCACATTTTTTAAAACTTTCATTTGCTTATCCTTAATTCGAAATAATAAAAGAGTATTTGATATTACTTTCGCTAAAACCGCTTATTTTGTTTAATGTGCACGTTGCCCTTTCGCCATCAAAATATCCACCGTATGCCTCTGTCACATAACCTACATAGCCGCCGAAACTATTCTTTGCATTATAAGTAAACACGTAAGTTAACCTATAATTTATTTCGCCGTCTTTGCAAAGGTCAAAAACATATATCTTAGACGAATATCTAACCGAATCGGGATCTTTAAGCCTTGATTTTATTTGCCACTCAAAAACGTTGTTGCAGGTTTCTCTGCAACGGTCAGACCAATTATCCGAATTATAATCATATTTGACTTTTCCGCATTTAGAGCATGTGTATTTAAAGCCGCCTTTGTTGTGCCAATCGGCCTTAACTGTTTCAAAAATATATGTGTGTTCACAAACAGTTTCTTTGTTAATGTTATTACAAGCCGAAAAGCAAATAAGCGAAATAAAGATAAGACCAGATATTACCAAACAATTAATGTTTTTGTATTTCATTTTTCTCAGTAAATCAGCTGTTCAAACCCGTTTGCTACAAGTATTTCCGCAAGCAAATCGTTTATCGTTTCAAACATTTGCCGTTGTGCCTGAATTGTGTAAGCAGTTTTTGTTCCGTGAAAAGTGTTGCAACGTATTCTGTAAAGAATACCGCTTATAACTATTTCATTAATCGGCTTATTTGTTTTTTGCCAATCTGTCATTCTTCTATATAGTTGCCCGCGTTCATATTCATTTGGAAACAAACACTCGATAATAATATCTCTACCAATATAATTAAGTAAGTCATTTGTTAAGCGACGAGTTTTGTCGCTGATTATATATCTGGTCTTACATATTCCGTCCTGCGTGCATTTACGATTATAAATACATCTTTCAAAAGTATTCCATAATATTGTGTATTTGCCAATTAATTCAAAAACACCGTTTGCTATTCCTTCAAACATATTTTTTCCTTTCTTTTAATAAATTGTTTAATTTTCAGCATATTATGCTTAATACGCTATTCAAATTATAGCATAAGTTGCGGTATAATGCAATAAGAAAAGCGAAAAAAGGAGGAAAAACTATGGAATTTGACGCCGACGGCTTCGGACGCCGATTGAAACAGTATCGCATAAAAAATCATTTGACCCAGGAAGAGCTCGCCGAAAAGATAAACACCGCCACAAGCTCGGTCTCGCACCTTGAAAACGGCACCCACAGCCCGTCGCTCAAAACGCTCATAAGCATTTGCGCCGTCCTTGAAATAGGCGTCGACGACCTCCTTGCCGACAGCCTCCCCGCGAAAAGCGTCTACCTCGACGGCGACATCGCCGAACAGCTCGCCGACTGTTCGCCCGCCGAAAAACAGATCATCGCCGATATCGTTACGGAGCTCAAACGAACGCTCCGAGCGCACGCTTAAAAGACCCGCCGAACGCGGGTCTTTTTTGATACGATACGACCGCCCCGAGGGGCGGTCATTATTTTATCATTCGTCGTATTTGAAGCTTAGCTTATACAGCTCGGCGCCGTTTTTCTTTTTGTAGAAGGAGACGTAATATTCGCCGTTCACGTAAAACATCGTCTCCGACTCGGTCTTTATGGGCAGGCGCACCTCGCCGACGTTGAAGCCGTCCCACGTCGTGACGACGAGGACGTTGTCCTTGTCGCCGCTCATCGGCTGGTAGAGATAGACGTCGTCGCCGCCCATGCCCTGCGCGGTGTAGCCCGTCGCCCAGCGGATGGGCGTTTCTCTTTGGAGCTTGAAGTTTTCGTCGAAATAATACATATTTCTTGAGTTCGACATGGCGTAAAGCTTTCTCGAGGCGCTGTATTCAAGGGCGTGGACACCTCTTTCGAGCTTCTTGCTCTGCTCGACGACGGTGAGCGTCTCGGCGTCGACGAGGGTCACAAGCTCCGCCTCGGGCCCGGTGCAGTGGGAGACGACGAGCAGCTTCTTTTCGGGAACGTAGGCCATATCGTTTCCGTGGAAAAGGTATATCGGCTCGCTTTCAGCCACCTTTTCGCCCGTCGAAAGCAGGTGCTTGGTGATTATGCAGTAGCCCTGCTCCGAGGTCTTTTTGCGGAGGACGAACCAGACGTAGGTGCCGTCGGAGGCGGCGCCCTGCGCGCAGTAATATATCCCCAGCGCGGGACTTTGGCAGACGAGCTCGAGCGAGACCGAAAAGCTCTTTCCCGAGCGTATGTAGCTGTAAAGATTGCCGTCGAGGGTTATCGGGACGGTGATATCGAGGTCGGCGTCGACGGCGAGGTCGCCTTTTTCGAATTTTTCGTCGGCAAGGCAGTTTTTCGTAAACGCCTCGGCCGCCTCTATCGTGAGGGCGTCGCTCGTGCCGACTATAACTATTTTGTTCCCGACCGCCCTCACGGCGTAGCCGACTTCGGGGAGGGTCTTTTTGACCTCCTCGGTCTCGGGACGTCCCGTCTCGCCTATAAGTATTTCGGCCTCCTCGCTCGCGCCGTCCTCGGCGACGGCCGTAAGCTTCGCGACGCCGTTTTCACAGCGGTCGTTAAGCCAGTCTTCAAGCACGGTCGCCCTTTTTCTGACGTTGGTCGCCGCGCCGTCGCGGTAGACGATGCCGTAAAGCGGCGCGCCGTCCTTTATAAGAAAGATTTTCTCCTTCTCTTTGGCGCAGGACGCGAAAAGCGGGAGCACGAGAAAAGCCGCGAGAAGAAGGCAGATCGCTTTTTTCATCGGCGTTTCCTTTCATACGATAATGCTTTTATTTATTTTAGCATCTCGGCCGCCCGCTGTCAATCCCGCTCCTTTCTCGCCGCGAGCTCGGAAACGGTGACGAGCTCGAAGCCGCGCTCCTCGAGTATGGTCAAAATTTCGTCGACGGCGTCGGCCGTCGTCGGGCGGATGTCGTGCATCAGAATAATATCGCCGTCCTTTAGGGGCGCGCGGCGGATGAACTCTGTAAGCTTTTCGGCGTCGCGGTCGCGCCAGTCTTTGGTGTCGACCGTCCAGCCGACGACGTCGAACCCCTCGAATAGAGCTCTGACGCGGTCGTTTATATTGCCGCCGGGGGCTCTTGCCGCGAAGACCGTCATCCCCGTCGCCTCTTTGACGGCGGCGGCGGTTTTCGAAAGCTCCTCTTTTATCTCGGCGGCCGTGAGATGCTTCAGATTTTTGTGGTCGTAGGTGTGATTTCCTATCTCAAAGCCCGCCTCGGCGACGGCGCGCGCCGTCTCGGGATGCTTTTCCACCATCTCGCCGACCATAAAAAAGGTCGCCTTCGCGCCGTGCCGCAAAAGCGCCTCGACTATCCGCTCGGTGACTCCCGGCGCGGGGCCGTCGTCGAAGGTGAGCGCCACGGCGGGACGGAACGCCGCCGTGTTTACCGTGAAAACGGCAATCAAAGACGCCGTCAGCATTGCGGCGGTAAAGGCCGCGAATATTTTTTTCATAAACTGCCCCCGTAAAAGAAAACGCCGTCCTGTCGGACGGCGTTTTACCCGTTTTATATTCCGAAAAACCGTCTGGCGTTCTCGGTCGAGACGGCCGCCAGCGTTTCGCTGTCCGCGCCTATAGTTTGCGCGGCTTTTTCTACTATATACCTGACGTTTCGGGGGTCGTTTCTCGTCCCCCTGACGGGCTCGGGCGAAAGATAGGGGCTGTCGGTCTCGAAAAAGAGGCGGTCGCGGGGCATAAAACGTAAGATCTCCTCGAATTTCACGGCGTTTTTGAAGGTTATGACGCCCGTGAAGGAGATATGGCACCCCATGGCGACAAGCTCCTTGGCGTTTTCGAGGTTCCCCGAGAAACAGTGGACGACCTTCGGGAGAGTCGGGTATTTTTTCAAAACCCCGAGCGTGTCGGCGTAGGCGTCGCGGGTGTGGATGATGACGGGAAGCCGCAGCTCCTTTGCGAGCTCCATCTGACTCTCGAAAAGGGCGATTTGCGCCTCTTTGTTGACGGGCTTATAGTGATAATCGAGCCCTATTTCGCCTATCGCCTTCACTTTTTCGGAGCTTTTCGCGAGCGCGCGGAGCTTTTCGATATAATTTTCGGGGAGCCGCTCGGCGTATTCGGGGTGGATGCCGACGGCGGCGTAGATAAAGGAATATTTTTCCGCCAGTTCCACGGCTTTTACGCACCCTTCGGGGTCGGCGCCGGGGTTAAGCACGAGTCCGACGCCGTATGACGCGAGCGACGCTATTACCTCTTCCCTGTCGCCGTCGAAGACGGGATCGTCGAGGTGGGCGTGAGTGTCGAAAAGCATATTATCCTTTTTCGTCGGGTTCGGGGTCGGGATTCTTCTGTCCGTCCTCGCCGCTCTCTTCGGAGACTTCGGTGTTTTCAGCGGGTTCTTCGGGCTCGTCGGGCTTGTCGGGGAAAAGCGTCCCCATGTCGGGAATAGGCTCGACCACGACGGCGTCGCCCTCGGCGACGGTCTTTATGGAGCTTTCGTATTCGAAAACGTTGGAAACTCCGCCGAGAATTATCTTTCCCGTAAGCTTGATATAGTCAAAGTGGACGCAGCCGTCGGACGCGACGGTGTAAATGCCCTTGCCGTCTTCTATCTCGGCCGTGTCTATATCAAGCGTGTCGCCGAAAACGTAGGCGACGTATTCCGAAACGAGCTTTTCGAAAAGCGCGTTGTCGGCGCAGGTGAAAATATAACTCTTTTCGCCCGAAAACTCGTTGACCGAAAAGTCGCTCATCTCGAGCGAGGCGCCGCGGTTGTTCTTGCGCGCCGCGACGGGATGCTCGGCGAGCGCGGCGGCGGCGGTGGTGTTTTCGGTCTTGCGGACGTTCTTTTCGTCGCTTCCGACGCGGGTCTCGACGGTGTAGGCGTCCTTTCCGTCAAAATAGACGGACGCAGCGCCGGCCTTGACGAAGCCCTTTCCGAACGAAAACACCGAGTCCTCCTCGTCTATCCTCATTTTCGTCACGCCGTCGACCGTCGAGACGGTGCGGGTGGCAGTAAGCATTATTCCGTTGTAGGGATTGCCCTCGGCGTCCTTGAAGACTGCCGAGACGGTGACGGTCACGCTGTCCTTTTGCACCTCGGCCTTTTTCGCCTCGGCCGTCTCGCATATCTCGATAAAGCCTTCCTTGGTGAGCGCGGCGCAGGACGCCAGCGTAAAGACGAGCGCCGCCGCCATTACCGCGACAAGAATTACCGAAATCAGTTTTTTCATAATTTTGCCTCTTTTCTTTCAGTATGAAACGTTATTCCGCGTTTTCGGGCGCGGCCTCGGCGGCGGGAGTTTCGGGAGCCGCCTCTTCGCCCTCGGGTTCTTCGTCCTCGGGCTCCTTCTCGACGGCCGTTATGCCGACGAGCTTCGTCTCGCCGCTTTCTATCCTCATGACCTTGACGCCCGAGGTGGCGCGGCCTATCACCGAGACGCTTCCGACGTCTGTCCTTATGATAACGCCGTCCGACGAGATAAGAATTATATCCTTTTCGGGCGAGACTATCTCAAAGCCCGAGACGGGGCCCGTCTTGTCGTTTGTCTTGTAGTTGGTTATGCCTATGCCGCCTCTCGACTGTATGCGGTATTCGGGGACGGCCGTCCGCTTGCCGAAGCCGTTTTCGGTGACCGAAAGCACGGCGTCGCCGTCCTTTTCAAGTCCCGCGCCGACTACCGCGTCGCCCTCTCTGAGCTTCATGCCCCTTACGCCGTGGGCCGTTCTGCCCATCGGTCTGACGTCGGTCTCGGGGAAGCGTATCATCATGCCGTCCTTGGTGCCTATCAGGATAACGTCGTTTCCGTCGGTCAGAAGCACCTTCACGAGCTCGTCGCCCTCGTCGAGCCCTATGGCAAGAAGTCCCGACTTGCGGGCGTTTTTGTATTCGCCTAAGGCCGTTCTCTTGACGGTGCCGTTTCGGGTGACGAAGAAGAGATATTTATCGTCGGTGAAGCCCTTTACGGTCATCATGGTATAGACCTTTTCGTCGGCCTCGAGCGGTATGAGGTTCACTATGTTGGTTCCCTTGGCGTTTTTGCCCGACTCGGCTATCTCGTAGCCCTTTACGCGGAAGACGCGGCCCTTGTCGGTGAAGAAGAGGACGTAATCGTGGGTGGTGCCTGTGAATATCTTCTCGGCGAAGTCCTCTTCCTTCGTCTTCATGCCCGAGACGCCTCTGCCGCCGCGGCGCTGCGCCTTATAGGTCTCTATAAGCTGGC
>JAEEIO010000020.1 GCA_016281405.1 Clostridiales bacterium
CTTTTCGATGTTCTTGCGGTATTCGTTAAGCGTCGTGGCGCCTATCATCTGGAGCTCGCCGCGGGCGAGGAAGGGTTTAAGGATATTCGCCGCGTCGACAGCGCCTTCTGCGGCGCCCGCGCCTACGATGGTGTGAAATTCGTCTATAAAGAGGATGACGTTCCCCGCCTTAAGCACCTCATTCACGACGTTTTTGAGGCGTTCCTCGAACTCGCCGCGGTATTTGGCGCCCGCGAGCATCGAGGCTATATCGAGGGTTATCACCTTTTTAGTCTTCAGTATCTCGGGCACCTCGCCCGCCGCTATTCTTTCGGCCAAAAGCTCGGCGACGGCCGTCTTGCCGACGCCGGGTTCGCCTATCAGGCAGGGGTTGTTCTTGGTGCGGCGGGAGAGTATCTGCACTACCCTTTCAAGCTCTTTGTCTCGCCCGATCACGGGGTCGAGCTTGCCCGCCTTTGCGAGAGCGGTCAGGTCGCGGCCGTATTTTTCGAGCGCCTTGCCGTCCTCTTTTCCGCCGCTTTCGGCGGGGGCGCCGCCCATGGCGTCGGCGAGCGACTCGTAAAGGGCGTCGACGTCGATCTTCATGCGGCGGAGTATCTCGTATCCCTTGCACTCGCGGTCGGAAAGCATGGCCGCGAGCAGATGCTCGGTGCCGATATAGTCGGAGCCCGACTCTGACGCCGCGGAAGCCGCGTTTTCAAGCAAGAGCTTGGCTCTCGGCGTAAGATCGTAGGCCGTGACGGACGAGGGGACGCCCGCGCCGACCGTTTCGGCTATCGTCTCGGCGACGTCGTCGGCGGTGACGTCGGCCTCCGAGAGAGCCTCGGAGGCGAGTCCGCCTTCGACCCGTAAAAGTCCCATGAGTATATGTTCGGTCCCGACGTAGGCGTGGCCGAACTCCCTCGCGGCGGTCACCGCTTCTTTGAGGGCCTCGGCGGCCTTTTCGGTGAAGCTGTTTTCATACATAAAAATCAGTCCTTTCAAAAAGGATTTTTTCCATAATCAAGGGATTGCCCTTTAAGCAATCCCTTGAAGTTTAAGGAGGTCGGTCGGTTAAGCCGACTTCTTTTCGAGAGCTCTTATTTTATCTCTCAGGACGGCGGCCTTTTCGTATTCCTCGGCCGAAACCGCCTTTTTGAGTTCGCGCTTCAGGCTCTGGAGCTCGTTTCTCGGGGAGACGGTCTCCTGCTTCTCGGTCTTTGCGGGCTCTTTCTCGCAGGTCTTGCATGCTTTTTCGGTGCTCTTACTCTCTTTTTCTTCGGTCTTTTCGGAAAGCATCGGCTTGAAGAAATCTTCGCCGAAGAAGGACTTATCGAAGTCTCTCATCATATCGAGCATACCGCCGAAAACGCCCTTTTCGGAGAAGAAGGGGTCTTCGAAAAATCCGCCGAAGCGGCTCGAAAAGCTCGGGACGCGCATTTTAAGTCCGACTTTTTCGGCGCAGTCGGAGCAGAGATAAGTCTCGCTCCTCTTGCCGTTGATATTCTCGCTGTAGTAGACGTTAGCCTCGTTTTTGTTGCATTTCATGCATTTCATAGAGCATCTTCCTTTCAAAGATTATTTGCCGTTTGCAACGGTTATGAGCATGTTTTTGAAGATTCTCGCTCTTATTTTATCCTTTTCGGGATTTTGTATTCCCGAGAGCGAGCTTTCGGATACCGCGGCGCCTATCAGGGACGCCTCTTCCTCTTTAAGGATACCCGAGGAGAGCATATTGCTCAAAAAGATCCTCACCGAGTTTCCGTCGATGGCGCTGCCCACCGAGTTTATTATGTGCATGAGCCTCTCGTCGTTCGAGACACATACCCTTCTTATGAAGATATAGCCTCCGCCGCCTCTCACGCTCTCGACGGTGTAACCCTGCTCGGGCGTGAAGCGGGACGACACGACGTAGTTTATCTGGCTCGGCACTACGTTGAAGCGGTTTGCAAGCTCGTTACGCTGAAACTTGACGCCCTCTTCCTCGTCGGCAAGCGATTTCAGAAACTCGTATATGACGTCGCTCGATCGCACTCGGATCACTTCTTTCGCTTTGTTTTGACTTTGACTATCTTTTACCTTTCGCCTACTATTATACGCGCCGCAGAAAAAATCGCAAGGTCAAAGAAGGTCAAAAACAAATAATAAAAAGCGAGATAGCTCGCGCGATCTCGCTTTTTCTCATTATTTCGCATTATTTCGCATTATTTTGAAATTGTTAGGCGTCTTCCCTTTCAGCCGTTTTCTTTGAGGGCGTAGGCGCGAGTCTTCAGAGCCGCGACGTTTGCGGCGGCGGTTTTCACTCTCGCGTCAAGTGACTCAAACTCGGAGACGGTGACGATGTCGTCCACGGTGGGCATTACCTGCCCTATTTCAAGAAGCTCGACGTAGACGCCGTTGAAGCCGACGGTATCGTTTTCGTAGTCGTAGCCGACTTCGCGAAGGACGTCGGCGATCTCGTTCATATCGTCGTATAAAATATTGAAATTATATCTTAATTCATTTATTTCGGTCGGGGTGGCCTGGCTCGTGGCCCCTTCCCCGCCCTCGACGCAGGCGGTAAGCAGTAAAAGAAGCGCGAGCGCGAGGACGGCTGTTTTTATAAACGCGGTTTTTTTCATATAAACCTCCTTAATTCCGAAGGCTCTGGATGGGCGCGGGTATGCGGCCGCCCCTCCCTATAAACTTTTCGGGCGACCCTTCGCTTATTCTCATGACGGGCGCGCTTCCGAGGAGTCCTCCGAAGGAGACCTCGTCCCCGACCTTTTTGCCGTAGGCGGGGATTATACGGACGGCCGTGGTTTTGGAGTTTATTATGCCTATCATCGCCTCGTCGGCGATAAGTCCCGAAATGACCTCCGCGGGCGTGTCGCCCGGGATGGCGACCATATCTATACCGACCGAGCAGACGGCGGTCATCGCTTCGAGCTTTTCTATGGAGAGGGCGCCCGCGCGGGCGGCGGCTATCATGCCCTCGTCCTCCGAGACGGGTATGAAGGCGCCCGAAAGGCCGCCGACGCTTCCCGAGGCCATTACGCCTCCCTTTTTGACGGCGTCGTTAAGCATGGCGAGGCAGGCGGTGGTGCCGGCGCTGCCCGTCACCGAAAGGCCGATCTCTTCGAGTATTCTCGCAACGCTGTCGCCTATGGCGGGAGTGGGCGCCAGAGACAGATCGACTATGCCCGAGGCGACCCCGAGCCGCTCGGACGCGGTTTTATTTATGAGCTGACCCGCCCTCGTTATCTTGAAGGCGGTCTTTTTGATTATTTCGGCGACCTCCGAGAGATCGGCGCCCTTCGCTTTCGAGAGGGCGGCTTTTACGACGCCCGGGCCCGATACGCCGACGTTTATCACCGTCTCGGCCTCGCCGAGGCCGTGGAAGGCGCCCGCCATAAAGGGATTGTCCTCGACGGCGTTGGCGAAAACGACGAGCTTTGCGCAGCCCTTGGAGTCGTCGTCGCGGGTGAGATATGCGAGTTCTTTTATGGCCTTGCCCATAAGGCCGACGGCGTCGACGTTAAGTCCCGCCTTGGTCGAGCCGACATTGACGGACGAGCAGACGCACCGCGTTTCGGCTATCGCCTTCGGGATGCTCGCTATAAGCTTTTTATCGCCCTTCGTCATGCCCTTCTGGACGAGCGCGCCGTAGCCGCCTATGAAATCGATGCCGACGGCGTCGGCCGCCTTTTGCAAGGCTACGGCAAAGGGCGAGACGTCTTCGGCGTCAACCGCCGAGGCGAGCACGGACACGGGCGTGACGGCAACGCGGCGGTTTATTATCGGGATGCCGTATTCCTTTTCTATCTCCTTGACCGTCGGGACGAGCCCCGAGGCCTCTTTCGCGATCTTGTCGTAAACCTTGACGCAGCTTTTTTCAAGGCTTTCCGAGGCGCAGTCGGTAAGGGATATGCCCATGGTGACGGTGCGGATATCGAGGTTTTCCTCCTCGATCATTTTTATGGTTTCCAAAATGTCGTATGCGTCTATCATTTTTCCGCCTCAGATCCTGTGCATCGAATTGAAAAGGTCCTCGTGGACCGTCTTTATGACAAGCCCCGACTCTTTGCCGAGCGCTTCGAGGCAGTCGGCGAAGGCCGAAAAACCGTCGCCGAGGCCCGAGATGTCCACCATCATTATCATGGCGAAGGTGTCGGTGAAGACCTTTTGGGTGATGTCTAAAATATTCACGCCGAAATCGGCGCACTTGGCGCTGACCTTCGCTATGATGCCGACGTTGTCCTTGCCTATTACCGTGATTACCGCTTTCATTTTTCTTCCTCCGTTTTATCAAAGCCCGTTTATGGCCGTATCGAGCCATTCGAGACGTTTTTCCAAAAAATCCGTCATTACGTTCATTTCCTCGCCGTAGCTTCCCGTATCGACGAAAAAGCTGTAGACGTTTTTATTGAAGCTGCCGTTCATGAGTTCGGGAAATCTGTCGAACTGTCTGTCCGCCGCGCCGCTTGACCTTAACTTTTCGACGGCGCCGTTTACTATACCCAAGATATTTTCCGTCGAAAGCGGGCCCCCGCGCCACGTGTTATAGCGTTCCTTCAAGCGGCTTACGAAGGCGGGGTCTTTCATCAGATAGACCGTCCACTCGGTTTTAAGAGTGTAAAAGCCCGTCGGGTCGGCGAGACTGCCGTCGCCGCGGACGAGGTTGCCGCAGGAGAGGTCGAAATCCCAAACGGGGCCGCTATAGAGTTTTTCGCCCCTGTTTCGCATATAGAAATAGGTCGAGAAGCTGAAGCCGTCGGCGTTTTTCAAGACCTCGTTTATGAGGACGCAGTCTATGTAGCTGTCGACGTCGAGCATTTCGGCGTAGCCGCTTTCGGTTATGTCGTCGCTCTTTATTCGGGCGTCGAGCTCGGTTATAAAGTCTTTTATGTAATCGAATTCTTCGTCGGTTATGCTGCTCTCTGTCGGGTATTTGACGCGGTGGGCGAAGGCGTAGCCCGTGCCGTGCATCGCGAGGTAGACCGAGGACGGCAAGGTAAAATACTTATCGCCGTCGACGACCTTGTCGCGGGCGACTATAAACCCGCCGTTTTTCAGAACTCCGACGTTTTTGCGGTTTATCTTTTCGCAGACGAGATAAACGCCGAAGTATTCTTTTTCGGAAAGCTCTCCATCGCCGTTACGGTCTATGAAGACCTCGCAAAGGCGGCTTTCGAGCGAGGCGTCGAGCATTTCTTCGCCGAGGCGGTATGCGAGGTAATTCCTTACGAGCGACTTGTCGGCGTAGGGGTTATTTAAGACGAAATCGGTCCCCGCGGTCATGCCTAAAAGGCCGTATTTCCGCTCGCCGCCGCTTTTGTCGGTCAGTTTTACGTTATACTGCGGCTTCGGGAAGGTCGCGCTCCACTTGCCGCGGGTCGAGAGCGAGGCGTGAAGGACGGCGGGGCTGTCATCCGTCGAGTTTAAGCCGCCGTTATCATAGATTTTAAGTTCGGCGGCGAATTCGTCGCCCGGGGATTTCGGGGTTATGACTATAAACGGCATCGACGAGACGAAGGCGCCTTTCAGGCCGACGGAGTTGCTTCTGACGCCGTCGACAGTGCAGTAGGCCGAAAGCGTGTCGCCCGCCGCGAGATATACACGGGATTCTTCCGTTTCGGCACCGTCGTAATATAAAACGGCTTTTTTCGTTATAACGCCGTTAAGCTCCTCGCCTTTTGCGTTATAATAGTTTACGAAGGGGGTGTAGACCGTCTTGCCGCTTGCGGTGAGTCCCGCTTTGACAAACGAAAGCTCCGCCCGCGCGACGGCTAAGTCGGAGGGCGTTTTCGCGGCCGCTGTGACGGCGAATATCGCGGCGGCGGCAAATACGAAAAGCAACGCCGCCTTAAGTATAAGCCCCGCTTTTTTCAACGTCCCGTTCCTCTCAAAGGCTCGTTTTGCCCGAATATTCGTTTTCGTAAAGCTTGTGTATGAGTTTGATCACCTTTTCCGATTCCAAAGCCGTCGGGTAACCTTTACCGCCCTTTTCGATCTCGGAGATAAAGGCGTTCATCTGCTCGTGAAGATATGCGAAGGGGGTGAAGTTTATTGTCTCGAGTTTGCCGCCGCCCTCTGATTCGGGGCCGCCGCGGCGTCCTTCGGAGTAGACGCGCATTATGCCTCTGAAAATGTTGTATTCGACCGTCGCGTTCTCGAAATAGGCGAAAATCGAAAACTCCATTTTCGAGCCTGCCTTTGCCGCCCAGTCGCAGTAGTAGTAGCCCGCGCCGCCGTCTTTGAACTTCAAAACGACGTTGCAAAGGGCGTCGGGGCGGATATCGGTCCCCGCGTCGGTGCTTATTATCGCGCCCGAGACGGGCTCGCCGAGGAAATAGAGGAGAAGATCTATGTAGTGGATGCCGTGGTGGAAAAGAAGGCCGTTTCGGGGGTCTTTGATCTTCGCGAGCCAATGCTCCTTCGGTATAACTGCGTAGGTCTCGTTATAGAGCGAAAACTGGCGAAGGGGGCCAAATACGCCGCTTTCGGTCTTGTCTTTCAGCCATTTTATGCCCGCGTCGTGACGGAGGCAAAGTCCCTGCTGAAAGACTACGCCCTTGCGTTCCGCGGTCTCGCGCAGTTCCTCGCACTCATCCTCGGTCTCGGCCATCGGCTTTTCGAGCAGGACGTGCTTTCCCGCCTTGAGACAGGCGAGAGCCGTCTCGTAGTGAGCGGGTATGGGCGTCGCGACAAGCACGGCGTCGACGTTTTCCAAAAAATCGGGAAGAGCGTCGTAAACGGCGGCGTCTTTGAAAAATGAGTCTTTGAGCTTTTCGGCTTTTTCCTTCGTTCTGCTGTAAAGCGCGGTCACGCGGACTCTGTCAGCAAGCTCCGCGAAGCGGACGCCCGCGGCGTGCTGGGAGGCCATGGCGCCGCATCCGAGAATACCGAGTCTTATCATAAAATCACCCCGAGCGAAATACTTTGATAATATTATATTATAATAAGCCGATTTTTTCAACACGGGAAGGCAATTTTCGCCGCCCGGCCGAAAAATATTTTCAAAAATAAAAAAAATCAGTTGACAAACGGGATTTAAGTTGTTATAATTTTATAGCGCCTTGAGAAAGAGCGCAAAACGCGAAGATGGCGGAACTGGTAGACGCGCTACTTTGAGGGGGTAGTGAAGGTTTCTTCGTGAGGGTTCAAGTCCCTTTCTTCGCACCAAATAACGGGCTATGGCTTTTGCCATAGCCCGTTATTTAATTTGATTGAAAAGGGACTTGAACGCCGAGGTGTTGAATGACGCGCCGGGGGCGCGTCAGACCCGAGGCTGACCGAGCGCGTGTTCGCGCGAGAGCAAGTCCCTTTCTTCGCACCAAAAACGCAGGGTATAACATCAGTTATACCCTGCGTTTTTCAATAATGTGGAAAGGGACTTGAAGCGAGCTGCCGGGGACGGCGGTTTTACGAAAGTCAAAAGCCGTACGTTTCTTTCGCCGCCGTGTAGAACCCTACGTAGCCGCCCTCGTCGCCGTCATAGAATACTCCGCC
>JAEEIO010000021.1 GCA_016281405.1 Clostridiales bacterium
AAAATCTTCTTTTTTGTTTGTAAGCGTATTGTAAAGTTTCATTTTTTGTCCTTTCAAAGGAAAATCATTTGCTTTTCTTTTCAAGCTCTTCGATTCTCGCTTCAAGTCTTGAAATTTCCTGTGAAATCGGGTCGGGGATGTGCACCTGATCTATTTCGTTGCTCGCGATCCTTACGCCATCTCTGACGACTATCTTTGCGGGAACGCCGACGGCCGTCGAGTTCGGGGGCACGTCGCAAAGCACCACGGCACCCGCGGCGATTTTCGCGTTGTCGCCTATGTTTACGGGCCCTAAAATCTTCGCGCCCGCGCCGACAAGGACGTTATTTCCGAGCGTCGGATGTCTTTTTCCTTTATCCTTGCCCGTGCCGCCCAGCGTCACGCCCTGATAAAGTAAGCAGTTGTCGCCGATCTCGACCGTTTCGCCGATAACGACGCCCGTGCCGTGGTCTATGAAAAGGCCTTCGCCGATCTTCGCGGCAGGATGTATCTCGATGCCCGTCTTTCTCTTGGCGCGCTCCGAGACCCACCTCGCGAGAAAATAGTGCTTTTTCTCATAAAGCCTGTGGGCTTTTCGGTAGCTTTTCAGGGCTCTGAACCCGGGGTAGAGGAAATATACCTCGAGCGACGACCTCGCCGCCGGATCCTTCGCCTTTATAAGCTCGATCTCTTTTTTGATTATTTCGGACATTTTCAGCCCTCCTCAGACTCTGCAAGCTCTCTCAGTTTGCAGATATACATTTTCAAATAGGGGAAAAGGGAAACGAGCGTAACGACCGCCGCGAGACATATAAAGCAAAACGCGACGACGTTCCGGTCAAACAGATAACAAAAGAAACATATCGAACAAGCCGCTGTCTGAATACAGGTCTTTACCTTGCCCCATATCGACGCGCCGATGACGGCGCCCTTTTTTGCTGTGTAATTACGAAGCGCCGAGACGGTTATCTCTCTTGCGAGAATGATACAGAGCGGTATAATCATATAAAACCCGAGCGAGCCTTTTACGAATTCGTAAAACAAAAACGAGAGCATCGTGCCGAAAATCAGCGCTTTGTCGGCAAGCGGGTCGAGTATTTTTCCTTTGTCGGAGACGATGCCGTGCTTTCTCGCGTATCTTCCGTCAAGCGCGTCGGTCACCATCGCGAGTCCGAAAGTGGCGCCCGAAAATACGATAAGAATTATTCTCGCGACCTCTTCGTTAAAGGCGGCAAGACACATAAGGGCCGCCACGACGGGCGCCGCGGCAATCCTTAAATAGCAAAGCATATTCGGGATGTTTTCTTTCTTTATCATAAAAACCCTTCATTCGATATAGCCGAAAAGGTCGGACCCTTCGGCCGAATCGATAATAACGGTGTAAAACTCTCCGACTTTGACGGCGCTCTTCGAAGTGAAGAATATTCTCCCGTCGACGTCGGGCGCCTCGTTTCGGCTTCTTCCGAAAAAGACCTCGGCGTATTTGTCAAATCCTTCTGCTATGACGGTAAGCTTTTTACCTATAAGCGCCCTCGACTTTTCGTCGGCTATAAACTCTTGCTCGCGCCTTATAACGTCTGCGCGGCGCTCTTTTTCTTTTTCAGAGACCTGACCCGGAAGCGAGGCGGCAACGGTGTTTTCCTCTTTTGAGTAGGCGAAGACGCCTAATCTGTCGAAACGAACTGTTTTGATAAAACCCAAAAGCTCGTCGAAATCCTTCCTCGTCTCGCCGGGGTATCCCGCGATTAGCGCAGTTCTTATAACTGAGTCGGGAAGCGTCTCCCTGATGTGAGCTATCAGCGCCTCGAGCGAGGCCCTGTCGCCGCTCCGTCTCATTGACTTGAGTATTTTTTCGCAACAATGCTGAATAGGTATATCGAAATAATTTACGATGTTTTCATGCTTTTTGAAGACAGAAAGAAGCTCGTCGTCAATCTTTTCGGGATAACAGTAAAGCACTCTGATCCAAACAAGACCTTTAATGTCCGCAAGCTTGTCCAAAAGCACAGATAACATCTTTTTTCCGTAAAGGTCCGTTCCGTAGGACGTCGTGTCCTGCGCTATGACGATAAGCTCTTTCACGCCCGACGCGGCAAGGCCTTCGGCCTCCGACACAATGCTTTCAACAGTCCTGCTTCGCTGTCCGCCGCGTATCGCGGGGATTGCACAGTAACTGCAGCCGTTCGAGCATCCTTCGGCGATCTTTATGTAGGCCGTGTATGAAGGAGTCGTAAGTTCGCGCTTGCTGTCAATGCAATGCGCCTTTTTCGGAAGGAACGAGGTGTATTTCTCGCCTTTCATAACAGCGTCGCACGCCTCGACGATCTTCATATAACTGCCGGTTCCGAGGAAGGCGTCGGCCTCGGGTATCTCTTTGACGATCTCGTCTTTATACCTCTCGGTCAGACATCCCGCTACTACTATGTGCCCGACCTTTCCCTCGTTTTTGAGAAGGCTCATCTCGAAAATGTTTTCGAGCGCCTCCTCCTTCGCCGCGCGTATGAATCCGCAGGTGTTTATAAGCACGATGTCGGCGACGTCGGCGTGAGGCGTAACTGTATAACCCGCGTCCTTAAGCGCCGCGAGCATCATTTCGGTATCGACGAGATTTTTCGCGCAACCGAGAGAAATAGGGAAGACTTTAGCCATCGTTTTCCTCGTTAGAAATATATTCCGCAAGGGCCGTTTTTATTTCATCGTAAGAAAAGCCCTGACGTAAAAGCTTTTTTATAAGTTTATCTTTAGTAGCCCTGTCCGAAAGGTCGTATTTCGCCGCTATATCACCGACGAGCTCTGAAAGCACGTCGGGTCTTTCGCAGTCGGCAAAGTATCTTTCGACCGCATCTTCTGCGATATCCTTCGGCACGCCCTTCTCGAATAAGACCTGTTCTATGCGGCTTTTTCCGTAACGCTTGACCTCGTGCAAAAAAGAGACAGCGTTTTCGGCGTATTCGGCGTCGTTCAGAAACCCGTTTTCAACGAGATAATCAAGAGTCTTATTTACCGTCGATACGGGGATCTTTTTTTCCAAAAGCCGCCTTTTCATGCCGAGCACCGTCGACGCGCCCCTCGAGAGATAATCGAAGGCCTTCGCCTTGGCGTAGCGCTCCGAATCTTTTTCGAGTATTTCATCTTTCTTCGACTCGTCAAACACGTTCTCGGGAAAGAGATCGTATTCGCTTACCGTGTCGGCGTAGACGGTAAAGGCGTATTCGCCGTCGATATAGACGTTCACTCTGCCTTCGCGGCGGGTGGGCTTAAGCTCGGTTATAACCATCAGTTGAAGTCGTCGGCGGTGATATCGACGTCAAGTATGCCGTCGTCAGCGGGCTTCGCGGCTTTCGGCGCGGCCTTTGGGGCGGGTTTTTCCTCCTCTTCGGGCTCCTTTACCTCGCGGGACGCCATAACTGCCGCCATGATCTTATCCTGGATCTCGTCGGCTATCTTCGGATTGTTTTTCAAAAACTCCTTGGCGTTGTCGCGGCCCTGACCTATCTTTGTGCCGTTATAAGCGAACCAGGAACCGCTCTTTTCGACAATGCCCATTTTCGCGCCTATGTCGACGAGCTCACCCGTTCTCGATATGCCGGTGCCGTACATAATGTCGAACTCGGTGTCCTTGAAGGGCGGAGCGACCTTGTTTTTGACGATCTTGGCTCTCGTCCTCGCGCCTATGGCCTCGGCGCCGTTTTTGAGTATTTCGCCCTTTCTGATGTCAATTCTGACGGACGCGAAATACTTGAGCGCGAGACCGCCCGTGGTCGTCTCGGGATTGCCGTAAACAACGCCTATCTTCTGGCGAAGCTGATTTATGAAAATGGCGACGGTGTTGCCTTTGGAAATGGCGCTCGAGAGCTTACGGAGCGCGGCAGACATAAGTCTTGCCTGCGATCCGACAACGGGCGCGCCAATGTCGCCCTCAAACTCCTGACGGGGAACGAGCGCCGCGACCGAGTCAATAACTATAACGTCTATGGCGCCGCTTCTGACGAGCGCCTCGGTTATCTCAAGAGCCTGCTCGCCGCTGTCGGGCTGCGAGACAAGAAGGGCGTCGACGTCAACGCCGAGGTTCTTGGCGTAAACGGGATCGAGCGCGTGCTCCGCGTCGACGAAGGCCGCGGTGCCGCCCGCTTTCTGCGCCTCTGCGACAATGTGAAGCGCGACTGTCGTTTTGCCCGACGATTCGGGCCCGTAGATCTCGACTATACGTCCTCTCGGAACGCCGCCGATGCCGAGCGCTATGTCAAGGCCTATGGAGCCTGTGTGAATAGCCTCGACGTTCATCGTGGCGTTCTGTCCGAGCACCATGACGGCGCCCTGACCGAACTTCTTCTGAATTTGCTCGAGTGCTGTCTGTAACGCTTTCTGCTTTTCATCCATTTTTACGCACATCCTTTTATATATTTCGAAATACCAAGACCCTGTCGTTGCCGGAGTAATCCTTCGCTTTTTCTATAAACGAAAACCTGTTTTCCGTAAATATCTTTATCACGTCTTCAGCTTGCGTTTCGCCGATTTCCGTAATCAAATACCCTCCGATTTTCAGCGCGCCGAAGTGGAGCTTCGCAAGCGCTCTGTAAAACTCGAGCCCGTCGTCGCCGCCGTATAGCGCTTCATAAGGCTCAGCCTTTACCTCTTTTTGCAAAGACTCCATTTCGTCCTTGTTGAGATACGGCGGATTACAGACAATTACGTCGGCCTGCTTATCGGGAAGCTCCCTTAAGACGTCGAGCTTTTTAACGTCAACTTTGACTTTGTTTAATCCGGCGTTTTTTTTCGCGACCTCAAGCGCGCCCTCGGAAATATCGAAAAGCGTCATTTTGCACTTTTCCGCCGCCGCTATCGTAATTCCGACGCACCCTGACCCCGTGCAGTAATCGAAAACAGTATTGCCTCTTTTGATATATTTCGCCGCGGTCTCGACGAGTATTTCGGTGTCCTGCCTCGGAATAAGCACTCTTTCGTCGACGTAGTAAGGAAGCGAGTAAAACTCCCAGACTCCGACTATATACTGAAGCGGAAATCCCTCGGCGCGCCTTTTGCACAACTCAAGATAGCGTTTTTCATTTTCGGAATCGCTTTCCGAGTCGGTAAACGGCGGCACGGGACGGTGTCCGAACGCGGTCTCGAAAAGTATTCTCGAATCGAAATCGCTGTCGGCGATCTTCGCCTCGCGAAGAATAGCGTAGCCTTTTCGGTAGCTTTCCTTTTCGGTCACCATGCGGCGTCCTCTTTGTTTTCGGGAATGACAGGCTCCATCGAGGCTATCGCGACCTCAATCTGCGACTCGTCGGGCTCCTTTGTGGTGATCCTCTGGAGCGCCTTGCCGGGCGCAGATATGATCTTCGTGACGAAGTTATCGTATCTTCCCGCGATCTTTATAAGCTCGTAGCTTATACCCGAAACGACGGGCAGAAAGGCGAGCTTGCAAAGAAAACGCAAAAACCAGTTCTCGACGGGGAAAATCGGTATCATGAAAATCGCCATGCTTATAAGCATTACGATAACGAGAAAACTCGTCCCGCAGCGCGGATGAAAACGCTTCTGAATCTTCACGTTCTCGACCGTAAGCGGCAGTCCCGCCTCGTAGCAGAAGATAGTCTTGTGCTCGGCGCCGTGATACTGAAATACGCGCTTCATGCTTTTGGTCGAAGAGACGATAAGCAAATACCCGATAAGAATCAAAAGCTTAAGCACGCCTTCGATGACAGATATAAGCGGTTTGATCATTGCTCCGCCCGTAAGCGTGTTTATAAGTGCGGTAACTCTCGTCGGAGCGAAAATAAAGAGAAAGATGCTGAGAGCAAGTCCTAAAATAAGCGAAACGGTAAGGACTATATCCATCGCCGAACGGCCGGTCTTTTTTGCATACCATTTTTCAAACTTGTTAGGCGCCTCTTCGCCGTCGTCCTCGCCCGCTAGCGTTGCCGACCTCATTATCGTCTTTGTGCCTGTAATAATTCTCCAGGTG
>JAEEIO010000022.1 GCA_016281405.1 Clostridiales bacterium
AGACCGACGGTGAGACCCAGGTATTTATAGATCTTGCCCATCCACTCGGAGTCGCGCTTGTCGAGATAATCGTTGACCGTTACGACGTGGACGCCCTTGCCGTTGAGGGCGTTAAGATAGCACGGGAGCGTGGCGACGAGCGTTTTGCCCTCGCCCGTTTTCATTTCGGCGATACGTCCCTGATGAAGCACTATGCCGCCCATGAGCTGGACGGGATACGGTTTTTCGCCGAGCACCCTCCAGGCCGCCTCGCGAAGCGTCGCGAAGGCCTCGGGGAGTATGTCGTCAAGCGTCTCGCCCGCGGCGAGGCGCGATTTGAAAAGGGCTGTCTTCCCTTTAAGCTCGTCCTCGGAGAGGGCGGCGTATTCTTCTTCCATTGCGACTATCTTGTCGACGGTGGGCTGAAGCTTTTTTATCTCCCTGTTGCCGCCGAAAAGCGATGAAAATAATCCCATTTTGAACTCCTTTGGAAAGAAATAGTTTTCTATTCAAATATTATATAATATTTTCGAAAAATAATCTATAGGTTTTTGCAATTTTCCGCTGTTTTTCAGCCGTCTTCAGAAAAGGACGCGAAAGGCGCCTTTTCGGCCTTATTTCGCACTTGACTAAAAGGGCGAAAAAAATTATAATTTAAGTATGAACAAACACTCTGACTGAAGGCGGTGTTTTTATGAAAGGCAATATTTTTGACAGCTCCCCGAACGGTTTCGACAGAAAAGAAGTACTCGAATACGTCGAAGGGCTCGACACGGAGCTTTGCGAACTTCAGAAAAAGGTCTCGGTGCTTGAGGCCGAGGCCGAAAAGGCGTCGGCGCTTCAAGCCGAAAACGAAGACCTGAAGGCGTCGCTCGAAGAGGCGATAAAAAAGGCAGAGACGTTCGAGAAGGAAAACCTCCTTTTGAAAGAGAACGCCAAAAGGCTCGTCTTCATAAGGACGGAGAAAAAGGCCGAGGAGCCCAAGCCCGAGACGTCCCCCGCGAAAGCGGCGCCCGCAAAAACGGCCGTTCCCGCGAAGAAGGAGAGCAAAAGCGTTTTTCAAAACCTTCTGGACGGCTTTTTCAAAAGAGGTTGAGCGATGAAGAAAAAGATCGACCTTACGGATCCAAAGGCGTTAAGAGCGCTTAAGGCGGGCGACGGATGTCTGCTCTCGGGCGTTGTTTATACCGCCAGAGACGCCGCGCACAAAAAGATCTTCGCCATGCTTGATAAGGGCGAAGACCTTCCTTTTGATATTAAGGATTTCAACGTCTATTACGCGGGCCCATCCGACTGTCCTCCCGGGCGCGTTATAGGCTCTATCGGGCCGACTACGAGCGCGAGGATGGACGCTTTTACGCCGAGGCTTATCGCCCTCGGACAGCGTGTCATGATAGGAAAAGGCGAACGGAGCGAAGAAGTCCGTAAGGCCTGCGGAAAGTACGGCGCCGTCTATTTCTGCGCCACGGGCGGATGCGGCGCGCTTTTATCGGCGTCGGTCGTATCGGCCGAAGTCGTGGCCTTTCCCGAGCTCGGGTGCGAGTCTGTAAAAAGGCTCGTCATAAAGGACTTCCCCGCCGTCGTTGGTATAGACGCTGACGGAAACACTATTTTCCGTTAATTCATAACGGCTATCGGGAGGTTTAGCGCGAAAGCTGCGAAAGCGACCCAGAGGATATACGGCAATAAAAGCCAAGCCGAAAGGCCGCTTTGCTTTTTACAGACGACGATCATCCATATAATCGACGCCGCCAAAAGCAGTATCTCGGCGAAGGCGAGCCATGGCGAGCGCCACGCGAAAATAATCGCCGACCAAAGGAAATTGAGTATCAGCTGGACGCTGTAGGGAAAGAGTATTTTCTCCTCCTCTTTGGCGTCTTTAGTCTTTAACAAGGCCAAGACCGTCGCGACGCCGATAAGAATATAAACTATCGTCCAGACGACCGCGAAAAGCCAGCCCGGCGGGTAGTAGGGCGGCAGTTTCAGCGTTTCGGGGTAGTCGAGATTGAGGTTGGTGACGACGGTCCCCGCGGCGGCGGTGACGGCGAGCGGGACGGCCGTTATCAAAATGCTTTTTACGAGTTTATTATTCATTACGCAATCCCCTGCTTTTTCGGAAATATTTAATATATGTTATGCTTTTTACGGCGGATTATTCACGGAGGTATTTATATGAAGAAATTATTCGGGAAGGTGGCCTTGATGCTGTCTCTTATCATGCTTGCCGCGGTCGCGGCGCCCGCCGTTTTGACGGGCTGCCAGACGGTCGGGACGACCTATTACATAAGCAGCTCCGAGGGTGACGACAATGCCGACGGACTGTCTCCCGCCACGGCGTGGCGCGGTTTTACAAATGTAAAGTCTCTACGCTTGACAGCGGGAGACCGCGTTCTTTTGAAGCGCGGAGACGAGTGGAATGAGACTTTATATGTTCACGCCAACGGCACCGAAAAAAATTGGGTAAAAGTATCTTATTACGGCGACGAAAACGACCCGAAACCGATAATAAGGCTCAATAATAAGAGCGGCGACATCTGCATAGTCGCGGAGGACTGCGCAGTCAAGACGCCTTACGTCAACGGACTGAACTATATTCACATAGACGGCATCGATTGCCGCGACGCGAGGATGGGCGTTTATTTCAGATATTATTTCGATACTCCCGGGAAGGGGCTCAAGGTGACCGACTGCGAGTTTACCAATATGGACGTGCCGGAGCTTTTCTCGGTCCTTAACGACCTCAAAAACGACGAGCATCTGCTCTCCGAGGATATGGCGGCGGGAAAGGACTCGCTTTCCTCCTATTCGAGCGGCATTTACAGAAGTTCGGGCGGCGGCGTGAGGGAGTTCGCCTGGCCCGCGGGCGTCATGGTCGGCGGCGTTTATCTTGACGCCGACGGAAACACCGTAAACGCCGAAAAGGCGTCGGAC
>JAEEIO010000023.1 GCA_016281405.1 Clostridiales bacterium
AAGGAATATATCCCCGCCGTTGACGCAGGTATCAGAGGCGCCATGATGAGCGGCGTTCTCGCGGGCTATCAGGTGGTCGACTGCAAAGTCACCCTCTACGACGGCTCCTTCCACGAGGTCGACTCGTCGGAAATGGCCTTCAAGATAGCCGGCTCGATGGCCTTCAAGGAGGCCATGAGAAAGGCTCAGCCCACCATTATAGAGCCCATCATGAAAGTCGTGGTCATAGTGCCCGACGAGTATATGGGCGACGTCATGGGCGACCTTAACAGCCGCCGCGGACTTATTCAGGGCATGGAGGCGCAAAACGGCAGTCAGCAGATAACCGCTTTCGTCCCGCTCGGAAATATGTTCGGCTACGCCACCGATCTACGCTCCAAAACGCAGGGCAGAGGGCAGTATACCATGGAGCCCTCGCACTACACCGAAGTCCCCAAGTCGATCATGGACGACATAATATCCGTGAGAGGCAAGAAACAAGACCAATAATAAAAACTTAATTCATATTAAGGAGGAAAAATCACAATGGCAAAGCAGAAGTTCGAAAGAACGAAACCCCACGTAAACATCGGAACCATCGGTCACGTTGACCACGGCAAGACCACTCTCACCGCAGCGATCACCAAGTATCTCGGCTTCACGGGCGGCGCTGACTTCATGGCTTATGACATGATAGATAAAGCCCCCGAAGAGAGAGAAAGAGGCATCACCATCAACACCGCTCACGTTGAGTATCAGACCGCCAAAAGGCACTATGCTCACGTCGACTGCCCCGGACACGCCGACTACATCAAGAACATGATCACCGGCGCGGCGCAGATGGACGGCGCTATCCTCGTTATAGCCGCCTCCGACGGCGTTATGGCCCAGACCAAGGAGCACATACTCCTTGCCCGTCAGGTCGGCGTTCCCGCCATCGTCGTATTCTTGAACAAATGCGATCAGGTCGACGACCCCGAGCTCCTCGAGCTCGTCGAGATGGAAGTCCGCGAGACTCTTACCAAGTATGAGTTCCCCGGCGACGACATCCCGATAATCAAGGGCTCCGCCCTTGCGGCTCTCCAGAGCACTTCCACCGATCCCAACGCCCCCGAGTATGCCTGCATCAAGGAACTCATGGACGCGGCCGACAGCTACAGCCCCACCCCCGACAGAAAAGCCGATCAGCCCTTCCTCATGCCCATTGAAGACGTCTTCACCATCACCGGCCGCGGCACCGTCGTTACCGGTCGTGTTGAGAGAGGCACCCTTAAGATGTCCGACGAAGTTGAGATCGTCGGTATCAAAGAGACCAGAAAGACCGTCGTCACCGGCATAGAGATGTTCAGAAAGCTCCTCGACGAAGCCCAGGCCGGCGATAACATCGGTACCCTTCTCCGCGGTATCAACAGAACCGACGTTGAGAGAGGCCAGATCCTTGCCAAGCCCGGCTCGATCCATCCGCACACCAAGTTCACCGGCGAGGTCTACGTCCTTACCGCTGCCGAGGGCGGCCGTCATACCCCCTTCGTCAACAACTACAGACCTCAGTTCTATTTCAGAACGACCGACGTCACCGGCGTTATCACCCTTTGCAACGGCGCCGAGATGTGCATGCCCGGCGACAACGTCACCATGGACGTTGAACTCATCGCCCCCATCGCCATCGAGCCCGGACTCCGCTTCTCCATCCGTGAAGGCGGCAGAACCGTCGGTTCCGGCGTTGTCACCAAAGTCGAAGCGAAGTAATTTTGCAAAAAACGAAAAAAGAGCCAATCGCAAGATTGGCTCTTTTTATTTGATTTTACAAACTGTAAATCAGTCCGCCGACGACGCCGGCCGCGAGGATCACCAGAATCGGACTCGGCTTGGCGGTGCGAAGGTAAATAAACGAGACGGCGAAAATCAGTATCGCGCTTATATTCGGCCCGCCTTCGCCCAAAAAGGCAAGCGCGGCTATGGTGACGGCGGCCGCGGCTATCATCCCGACAACCGCGGGCCTTATGCCGCCCATGGCGGCCGCGACGTATTTCGACTTCTTGAAGCGGTCGTAAATGAGGGAGATTATTATGACGATAAGGACGGTCGGCAAAACGAAGCCTAACGTCGCGACGGCGGCGCCGGGAAGGCCCGCGACCTTGATGCCCGTGAAGGTGGCGGCGTTAATGGCGATGGGCCCGGGGGTCGACTCGGCTATCGTCACTATGTCGGCAAACTCTTCCAAAGAAAGCCAGCCGTTTTCGGTGACGATGCTCTGAATTACGGGGAGCGCCGCCTGCCCGCCGCCGATACTCAAAAGTCCGACGCGGATAAACGCCCAGAGAAGCTCGAGATAGATCATTTCTCTTTCCGCCTCCCTCTCGTTATAAGCATCTCTAAGATGCCTGTAATTATGCCCCCGAGGATGACGAAAATCGGGTTTACCTTAAAGAAATAGACGGCCGCGAAGGCGGCGGCGACGAGAAGAATCGAAACGATTTTTTTGTTTTTTACAAACGGCGCCGCCATCGTCACTACGGCGTCGGCGATGACCGCCGTCACGCCCGCCCGCATGCCTAAAAGCACGTTTGCGACTACCGTGTTATTTATAAAAAGAGCGTAAAAATAGGAGATGACCGAAATAATTATAAAGGGCGGCAAAATTGCTCCGAGTAAAGCCGCTATAACGCCGGGAGCGCCGCCGAGGCGTTTCCCGACGAGCGCCGAGGTGTTTACGGCTACGGCGCCGGGCGTCGACTGCGCCATTGCGATAATGTCGAGCATATCGTCCTCGCTTATAAGCCCGCGTTTATCGCAAAACTCCTTTCTTATAAGCGGCACTATGACGTATCCGCCGCCCAGAGTAAAGGCGCTTATTTTGAAAAAAGACAAAAAGAGGGCGAGGCAGTTTTTAAGTATTTTCAACGCCGTCCCTCCCTTTCTTTTTTTCTAATTATATACCATTTTACCGAAAAAGACAATGATGCGCAATAAATACTTGCAAAAATACCCGTTTTGTTGTAAAATAAAGAAAAGTTATTAAAGGATGCGGATATTATGGTAATACTCGGAGTAGATTACGGTGACGTCCGCACCGGGATAGCTTCGTGCGATGCCGGAGGCATCCTCGCGTCGCCGGTATGCGCCCTGAGAGAGACCGACGCCCGCCGTCTCGCCGAGAAGATCGCCGAGATTGCAAGGGAAAAACGCGCGGCCATGATAGTTCTCGGAAACCCCAAGAACATGGATAGCTCCGAAGGCTTCAGGAGTGAAAAAACCGCCGCCTTCAAAGAGCTCCTTTCAGAGGTCACGGGACTTACCGTAGTGCTGCGCGACGAAAGGCTTTCCACGGTGCTTGCGAACGCACTTCTCCACGAGGGACAAAAATACGGAAAGAAAAACAGAAAGGCTATCGACGCCGCAAGCGCGGCGGTGATACTGCAGGGGTACTTAGATGAGCAAAAGATTAACAGCTGAACAGAAAGCAAAACTCAAGGAACAGAGAAAAGCCAAAAAAGCCGAAAAGAAGCAAAAGGGTGAAAACATCTTCACCGAGTTCAAAGCCTTCGTAAGCAAGGGCAACGTATTCGACATGGCCGTCGGCGTCATCATAGGCGGCGCCTTCGGTAAGATCATAAGCTCCCTTGTCGGCGATATTTTAATGCCGCTTATCGGCCTTCTCACCGGCGGCGTGTCGCTAAGTAACCTCAAATACGTCGTCCGCGAGGCGGTTATGGACGGCGAGACGGTCGTCACTCCCGAAGTCGCCGTGCTCTACGGTCAGTTCATCCAGTTTATAATCGACTTCCTGCTCGTGGCGCTGTGCATATTCATAGTTCTGAAGATAATCAACAGCACCAAGGAGAGAATGGAAGAGGAAAAGGCCATCCGCGAAGCGAAGGAAGAGGAAGCGCCCGCGCCTGCCACCACCAAGGTCTGCCCCTTCTGCCAGAGCGAGATAAACATCAAGGCCACCCGCTGCCCGCACTGCACCTCGGAACTCAAAGACTGAGTCGTTTACCTGCAAATCCGTATACGCTTGTCGGCCGACAAGCGTATACATATTTAATCATAAAATCGGAGGTATATCATGGCTGAAAACAGATACGTAGGAGATTATCCCGTCATAGGCATCCGTCCCATTGTAGACGGCCGCCGCGGTCCGATGAAGCTCCGCGAGGGCCTCGAAGGTCAGGTATGGGCGCTCGCGAAGGCGGCCAAAAAGCTTTTTGAAGAAAACCTTTACTATTCGAACGGCGAGCGCGTCAAGGTCGTTATGGCCGACACCACCATAGGCCGCGTGCCCGAGACCGCCGCCTGCGCCGATAAGTTCAAAAAAGAAGGCGTCAGCATCACCCTGTCTGTCACGCCCTGCTGGTGCTACGGCTCCGAGACCATGGATATGGACCCGACTACCATTAAAGGCGTTTGGGGCTTTAACGGCACCGAGCGTCCCGGCGCGGTCTATCTCGCCGCGGTGCTTGCGGCGCACGCCCAGAAGGGTCTTCCCGCCTTCGGCATTTACGGCCACGAAGTTCAGGACGTCGGCGACGTTGAAAAAATACCCGAAGACGTCAAAGAAAAGCTCCTTCGCTTCGGCCGCGCGGCCGTTGCCGCGGCCACTATGCGCGGGAAGTCCTATTTGCAGATAGGCTCGCAGTGCATGGGCATCGGCGGCTCGATAATGGACCAGAGCTTCCTCGAAGACTACCTCGGCATGCGCGTCGAATCGGTCGACGAGGTCGAGATTTTACGCCGCATGGAAGAGGGCATCTATAACGAAGACGAATACCGTAAGGCCCTCGCGTGGACGAAGGAACACTGCAAGGAGGGGCGCGACGACAACCCCGATTTCGTCAAATTCTCGCCCGCCGACAAGGAAAAGCAGTGGGAATTCACCGTCAAAATGTATTGCATTATAAAAGACCTTATGGCGGGCAACAAAAATCTGCCAGACCGTTTCGAGGAGGAAAAGGCGGGACACAACGCCATAGCGGGCGGTTTTCAGGGTCAGCGCCAGTGGACGGACCATTGGCCCAACTGCGACTACCCCGAGGCTCTTTTAAGTTCGACCTTCGACTTTGAGGGCGCCCGCGAGCCCTACACGCTCGCGACCGAAAACGATATATTGAACGGCCTCGGCATGCTCTTTATGAGGCTTCTTACCCACAGAGCGCAGATATTCGCCGACGTCCGCACCTACTGGTCGCCCGAGGCGACCAAGCGCGTGACGGGCTACGACCTTACGGGCAAAGCCAAAGAGGCGGGAGGCATAATCCACCTTCTCAACTCGGGCGCCGCCTGTCTTGATGCCTGCGGCGAGTGCCGCGACGAGAACGGCAACGCCGTCATGAAGCGCTGGTGGGAGGTCACCGACGAGGACATAAAGAAGATGACCGACGCCACCGTCTGGTGCGAGGCGGGCTTCGATAACTTCCGCGGCGGCGGCTTCTCGAGCCACTACACCACCCGCGCCGAAATGCCCGCGACCATGATAAGACTCAATCTCGTCAAGGGTCTCGGTCCCGTCCTCCAGATAGCCGAAGGCTGGACCGTCGCCCTTCCCGACGACGTCTCCGACGCTTTGATGGAGCGCACCAACCCCACCTGGCCCTGCACCTGGTTCGCGCCGAGGTGCGACGGCGTCGAGGGGAGCGCCTTCAAGACGGCATACGACGTCATGAACCGCTGGGGCGCCAATCACGGCGCCATCTCCTACGGACACATAGGCGCCGACCTCATAACGCTTTGCTCGATGCTCCGCATCCCCGTATGTATGCACAACGTGCCGAAGGAAAAGATATTCCGTCCCGCCTGCTGGAACGCCTTCGGTATGGATCCCGAGGGGCAGGACTACCGCGCCTGCGCCGCCTATGGGCCGCTATTCAAGAAATAAAAGACACCGAAAAACTCCTGCCGCGAGGCAGGAGTTTTTTTATTGTCAAGTCCTGCTTATGGGACTTGACGGGGAGTATAATAGAGCCATAAAACGAAAAGGAGCGAAAAAAATGGATGCAGTAAGAACGATTCAGGTGACGGGCAAGGGGAGCATAAAGGTCGCGCCCGATATGACGAGAATAACGATGACCGTCGAGGGCGTTTGCCCCGACTACGCGGAGGCTCTGCGCCTCACGGCCGACAAGACCGAAAAAATCAAAACGTGCCTCTGGCCGCAGGGCTTCACGTCGACCGATTTTAAAACGCGGCGCTTTAACGTCGAGACGCGATACGAAAGCTATACGGATAACGGAGCCTACAGACAACGCTTCATCGGCTATGGCTATACCCACGAGCTTATCGTCGAGTTCCCCTCCGACAACGAGCGTCTCGGCGGCATCCTTTCGGCGCTGGCACGGTCGAGCGCAAAGCCCGGGTTCCGTTTCGGCTTCTTCGTGAAGGACGCCGAAAAGGTCAAAAACGAGCTTTTAGGGAAAGCCGTCACCGACTCGGCGGCAAAGGCCAAAGCGCTCACGGCGGCCGCTGGCGTGACGCTCGGCGATATAGTGAAAATCGACTATTCGTGGGGCAGGGTCGACGTCGACTTCGGCTACAAGGACTACGACGTTCAATACGGGGATGGGGAAATCCCCGAGTGCCATCTCGAACTCACCCCCGAAAACGTCGAAATGTCCGACACCGTCACGGTCGTTTGGGAAATCAAATAATACAAAAAGAAAAACTCCCGCGAAAGCGGGAGTTTTTTTAATACTCTTTTTACTTCTTCGCGAGCATCGGGGCGGCGACGAAGACGGGGACGAACACCGCCGAGAAGACGGCCGCGGCCACGGTGAAGGCGGCCGACGCCGCGAGGGCGGCGCCCGAAAGGAGCATCACAAGTCCTATGACCGCCAGGGCGGCGAAGAGGACGAGCGCGGGGAGAACGAGGGCGTAAAGCATACCCGAAAGCGAGGCGTTTACCGCGTCCTTCGAGAAGGGCGAGGCGGTGCCGGCGGCCTTGCCCGCGACTACCGTCTCAAACGCGAAGGCAGCGACGACCGACGCCGCGAGCGACACGGCGGAAAGTCCGAAATAAACTCCGCCGTAGGCGTAGAGTCTGAAGTTTATGACGAACGACGCGGCAAGCAGGGGCGCCGTAAGCGATACCGCGAGGAGCAAAAGCGCGGCCTTGACGCCGAGGATCTTCTTGAATCTTATAAGTCCGTAGAAGAAGGCGACGACGGCGATAAGGCCGATAGACACGAAAAGCGCGACGTAGTCGACGGAGACAGCGGTCTTTACGGCGCTCTTATAGAGGCGCGCGGCGGCCGGATCAACAGACTTGACGGCGGCGTCGGCTTTTTCGGCCTGCTCGTCGGTTATCTCGCTTTCGAAAACGAGCTTGACCTCCGAGGCGGCGCCGTCGATCGCTTTGACGATATAGGCGGTGACGGGGGCGCCCGTCGCGTCGGCGACGGCCTTCGAGACGGCGGCGCGGTCGGCCGCGGAAGCGGTGTAGCGCATTTCGGTCGCGCCGTTTTCGGACGTCTTGACGCCGATGATGAAGAAGAGGGCGGCGGCGACGACTATGACGGCCGCGCAGATTATGGCGAAAAATTTGTTTGCTTTTACGAAATCAAACATGTTATTCTACCTCCTTTGAGGACTTGAAGAGGCCGGGCTTTCTGAAGCACTTGAAGGCCTGCGAGGAGATTATCATGCTCTTCGCGACGTAGATATATCCCAAAAGCATGGCCGCGCCCGCGGTTATCGCGATGGTACCGAGGTCGATGCAGACGTCGTTGAAGAAAAGAAGGAGCACGCCGAGTATCGCGGCGCCGTAGCCGACGGTGCGGACGGCGGGCTTGACGGCCTCGAATACGAAGACGGCCGAGCCCTCGACGGTCTTGCCCTTCTGATATTCGCCCTTCAGTTTACGGAGAATAACGAAGGCGACCGCGAAGGAGATGACTATGAAGACGGCGAAGGTCAACACGGAGGCGAGAGTGTATATCCTTCCGCAGATGCCGTAGACGATGAAGAGAAGCGAGCATTCGGCAAGCCAGATAAGGCCCGTTAAGAAGCCCGCGGCTCTCGCGTAGCAGATGAGAACGACGAGGCCGATGACCGCGGCGGCCGCGAGCGCTATGCCGAGCGCCGGGAGAAGGTCGCCGTAGGCGGGGGTGATATAATTTACCGATTTCTGCTCGAACTCAAAGGGGAGCGGGCCGATCTGAAGCATGGTATAGAGGACTGCGGCGGTGGTCGAGTCGGAATATGAGCCGAGCGACAGGGTCTTTACTTCGCTCTTGCCCGTGAAGGTGTAGCGCTGATAGACGACGCCGTCAATGGTGACGAAATAGCACTGCTCGGGGACGGTGACGTCGGTCTTGTCCTTGACGTTCGGAAGCTCGGCGGCGTCCTCGCCGGTCTCGGAGACTTCGGGGTTTTCGGAGACTTCGGGGTTTTCGGAGACTTCGGGAGTCTCGGCGTCGGCCGCTTCGGCCTCGGCTTCGGCCTTGGCTTTTGCTTCGGCGTAGACGCGCTCGGTCACCTCGGCGAGTTTTGCCGAGGCTTCGTCGGTGAGGTCGAGGAAAACGGAATAATAAGCGCTGCCGGAGTAGGTGCCGCTCGAGACGCGGACGTCCTTAAGTCCGTCGGACTCGAAGATAGTCTCCTTGACCTCGGTTATCTCGTAATGTCCGTCCTCGTCGGTCTCGTAGTCGGCTATGACGGCCTTAAGGGCGTAGGGCTTGCCCTGACCGGCGAGACGGCTGACGTCGGTGACGCTGTCGCCCGTCGAGGGAAGGATGACGGTGACGGTGCCGCGCGCGGCGTCGGAGTAATACTCGGCGCCCTTGATGCCGCCCGTGCGGAGGAAGAAGACCTCGCGGGCCTTCTCGATCTGTTCGGCGGTGAAGGTGAGGTCGACGTCCTTCGGGCCTAAAACGTATTCGACGCCGTTGCCGAGACGGGCGTCGGCGGATATCTGGCGGACGCCTTTAAGGTTTATCTCTTCGGAGAATACGAATCCGTATGCGCCGAAGACGGCCCACGCCACAAGCGCGAGGGCTATTAAGATAAAGATGATAAGAGGGTATTTTCTTTTCTTGGGCATTTTTGGGGAAGCCTCCTTTGATTTGGGTGTTATCCTAACGGCTTTTTGAGCCAATATAAACGACTTCGCAGAGGGTGCTGCTCTTGATCTTCGGCGTCGGCGCCTGCGTTTTGGAGTCGCCGAGCATTACGACGCGCAGGGGTTTTTCGGCGGTCAGACAATAGCTTATCGTGTAGGCGGTGCCTTTCGAGCTGCCGTCCCAGAAGGCGAAGACCATGTCGGCCGCGTCGACGATCTCGCGGTTTCTTATAAGCGGGGCGCCCCTGCCTGCCGCGCCGCCGTAATCGGGTCTGATTTCGGTGAGGAGCAGACCGTGCTCTTTCGCGAAACGCCTCGCGAGCAGGTCGACGCCCTTGGCGCCGCCCGAAATTATTTCGGAAGCGTTAAGCGGTATTTCTTTTTCGAGATAGAGGTAGTCTTCCTCGCAGGAATTACGCGAGCCGACTATCGCGACCTTCATTTCCGCCGCCTCCCGTCTTAAAACTGACGGCGTAAATCGCCGTATCAAATAATATATCATCTTTAGGGACATTTTTCAAGTGAAAATCGCAATTTTATAATAATATATCAAATAAATATATATAATAACGTCCTTTTTCAGACTTTTCACAGCCACAGCTTCAGGAAAAAGACGGCGAACGCCTCGAAAAACGACGGCTCCGAGTCCTCGACGAGATATATCGGCCGCGAGGCTATTATTTCGCCGTCCGAGATATATTCCATGACTCCGATAACGTCGCCCGCCCGCGCGGGCGAATATAAAAAGGCGGGGACGGAGGCTCTCTCGACGACCGTCTCGCCCTCGAGCAAGGGAAGGAAAATGCCGTCGGTGACGGCGGCGATCTTTTCTTTTACGCCGCCCGCCACGGCAATTTCCCGCCGCCTTTTCGGAAAAACCGTCTCGCCCGAGATCGAGGCGAAGGCCGCCTCGTAAAGCGCGGCGTGGTCGCGCCAGTCGTCGGGATCGTCAAGCGTCGCGCATATAAGCCTCACGCCGCCCCGCTCGGCCGTCGAGACGAGGCATCTGCCGGCCTCCGAGGTAAAGCCCGTCTTGCCGCCGTCGCACCCCGAAAGCTCCCGAAGCAGACGGTTATGGTTTTGAAGGTAAAGCGTCCTGCTGCCGCTTTTTACGGAGGCGGACACAGACCCCGAGATCTCGCCGAAGGTCTTATAGGAGAGGGCGAAACGCATAATATAAGCGAGGTCTTTCGCCGAGGAATAGTGGTCTTTTGCGGGGAGGCCGTGGACGTTTTGAAACCGCGTGTTTTTAAGGCCGAGATGTTCTTTTGCTATGATATTCATTATCTCGGGCAGGGCGCCGTGAAAAAACCCGTTCAAGGCCTCCGCGGCGTCGTTGCCGCTTTCAAGCATAAGACAGTAAAGAAGCGCCCGAAGGGTTATTTCGTCGCCCGCCCGCAGTCCCGCGCTCGATCCCGAGGCGGTGGCGGCCGCCTCCGACACGACGGCTGTCTTTTCGAGGTTTTCCTCCATCATGATAACGGCGGCGGCCGTCATTATCTTGGTGGTCGAGGCCATGGGGAGCCGCTCGTCGCCGTTTTTCTGAAAGATCACCCTGCCGCTTGCCGCCTCTATGACCGCCGCCGCCCTTGCCGAAACGGTCGGCATATCCGCGCCATAGCCGACGGGCGAAAGAAAAAAGGCGGTCGCCGCCGCCGTTATAATAACGATGATTTTTTTCACTTTGATTCCTCCGTTTTTGAATAATATCCGCTTGAAAAAAATATTCGGTATGCTATAATTATATTCATAAGGAGTGATATCAATGAAAAAGCTTATCGCGATAATCGCTGCGGCGCTGCTTATTCTCTCGCTTACCGTGACCGTCTCGGCCGACAGAGGATTATCCTACAAGGCGCCGAAGGGCACGCCGACGGTCGATGCCGAGGCCGAAGCCGCGTGGGATAACGCCGCGTGGATCCACGTCGATCTGCCCGACGCCGGCGGCAGGCCCGCCACCGCCTCGACCCTCCGTATAAAGCTTATGTGGGACGAGCAGAATCTTTATTTCCTCGCCGACGTCTTCGACGACGAGTACTATCCGAACGGCGATATCGTCGAGATATACGTCGATGAATCGAACGACAAAAAAGAGGCTTACGGCAGGGACGATTCGCAGACCCGCTTCACCCTCGCGGGCGAAATCCTGAAAGGCGCCTACGCGGGGCCCAACTCGAAAGCCGATTCGACGTGCGCCGCGAGACTTGTTGAAAAGGGCAGGCTGAGCGCCCGTGTTGTGCTCGAAGGCGCGCTCCCCTGGGCCACGATCGAACCGTCGGCAGGCGCCGAGCTTGCCATAGAGTTTATGTATAACGACGTCGACGAATGGGGCGAAATGCTTGACGCCTACCGCTGGAACGTCGACACAGCGAGCGGCGAAACGCCGCCATACGAGAGCACCGAGCATTTCGGCAAGCTTTTGCTCGTCGCCGCCGCCGCGGCCTTGACGGGTCTTGAGGAAGAGGAGGATCCCGTCCCCTCGGGAACCTACGGCGAGCCCGAATCGAGCGTCCCCGCCTCCTCCGACCCCGTCTCCTCCGTGGCGACCTCGTCGCAGTCAGATCCCGCCGATAACGGCTTCCCGACGACGGCCGTTATAATCTGCGCCGCGGCCGCGGTTTTGATAGTTGCCGCCGCCGTGATAATACTCGCGGTAAAGAAAAAGAAGAAATAAGAGAAAAAATAAAAGGCGTCCGCGTTTCGGACGCCTTTTTAATTTTACTTTTTTCTTTTGAAAAGCCTTAGAAGCTTTCGGCCGGTGCCGAGCGAGAAGTTGAACAACCAATATTTGAACCGCTTTATCGGCTTGTCGAGCTCGCCGATATTTCTTATAACTCTGCCGCCGAAGTTTTGCTTGAAAACGGCGATTCCCTCGTCGAGGGCGTTTCCGTCGACGCCGCCCATGTCGTAGACCTCGAATCCGCGGTCGGAGCCGAGCGAGATAATGTCCTTCTGTATGAGATACATGGCGTTGTAGTGCGAGCAGTCGTTGGCCATGGCGCTGTAGGAATAGGTGACCGTCTTGCCGTAGAGGATGAAGATCGCGCCCGCGATCATCCTGTCTTCGACTCTTGCGACGAGGAAAAGCAGATTTTCGGCGGGGATGCTTTCGAGCATACGGTAGTAGTAGCCTTCGTCGCGAAGCGAGATGCTTTTGCGTTCCTCGGTCTCCTTTATGACCTCGTAAAACTCGGGGACGTCCTTTTCCGTTCCCTCGGTGACGACCGCGCCGCGCTTTTCGGCCGAGCGTATCTGATTTCTCGTCTTCGAGTTGAAATATTTCATCGCGCCGTCGCTTCCGCCGACGGCCGTCAGGTCGATTTTGTGGTTGCAGATAGGCTGCATATTTTCGTAGGCGAGGCCGTGGACGGTTATTTTAAGTCCGAGCGCCTTAGCGGCGGCGACGAGCTCTTCGTCGTCAAACGGCTTGTCGGGATCCATTTTCAAAACGCAGGCGCCCATTTTTTTGGCTTCAAGGGCCGCGGCGTCCGTGAGTTCCTTAAAGGTCCCGAGATCGGTATAGTCGCAGACGGGGCCTCTGGGCGCGTAGGCGACGACGACGTTGAAAAGCGGTATCGGCATTTTGCGAACGAGCACCGATATTGTCCCTTTTATCGCGCCGCTTTTGTCGACGGAAAGTAGGACGACGCTTTGCCACTCTTTTTTGACAAGCGGCCAGAAAGAGGACTGCATGAACGAGCCGTTTTTGTGGCCGCTCACGAAAGCCTCGAAGGCTTCTCTGTCGTTTTCGCTGTATTTACGAATCATTAAAACCGCCCCTTTACAATTATTTTAGCATAAAACGGGAGGTTATTCAATATAAAAAGCGTCTTAAGGTTGACAAAACGCTTTTTCGGTGGTATACTTTACGATATCACGCCGCTGTGGTGAAATCGGCAGACACGAGGGACTTAAAATCCCTTGGGGGCGACCCCGTATCGGTTCAAGTCCGATCAGCGGCACCACGTCGGAGCAAAGTCCGCTTTGCTCCGACGCTTTTTTAACAAAAAGCGCCATCCGCACGCTCCCTTGCTCCTCCTTTTCCCAAAAAACCTCGGCGGAGGGCCTCGGTTTTTCGGGGGCCCCCGAGAGAAACGCAAAGTCCGCTTTGCTCCGACGCTTTTTTATTCAAAAAACGCCGTCTCTCGCTCATTTTGCTGCTCCTCCTTTACCCCAAAAACGGCGGAATACAAAGTCCGCCGTTTTCGGGGGCCCCAAGGCGAAAGCGACGCTTTCGCAATGATATCCGTTCCTTTCGGAACGGATGATATTCGCTTGCACGAATGATATGCCCTTCGGGCATGATATACGCCTTCGGCGCATTATGGAACGGATATCATATCATGTCGCGAAGCGATATATCATTGATTATCTCCCGCCGCGGGTTTTTCTTCGTTTTCGATTGAAAAGTCCGCGTGTTTTTGTTATAATTTCTATTAAGAAAAATATTTTCAAGGCGGAACAAGCCGATGAAAGAGATCAAAAAAGCGGATACCGTTTACACCTATCATTATCGCGCCGAGGAGGCGCAAAACCCCTTTTGCGGGTTTATGAGCTTTCAGCATTTTCGCGGCGAAAAACTATATTCCGACATAGTCGTCAAGCCCGAGGCGAAAGGGACGGAGACGGAGCGGGTCGAGTGCTATCCGGTGTCTTCCGACGCCGAGGAAAACGGGCGCGCGGAGGGGTATTATCCCGATACGTCCGTGGCGTATATCCGTATTCTTTGGAAAGAGTTCGAGCCGAGGCGCGGCGAGTATAACTATAAAATAGTTGAAGACGTCCTCAAGGAAGCGAAAAATCACGGGCAGACCTTGTATTTTCGGCTTATGGCGCACAGCACAAGGGCCTCTGACGACGTCCCCGAGTGGCTGAAGTCGATAGTAGACTGCCCCGAAAGGCCTTATATGATGCGCGTCAAGGACTCGCCCGCCGACCCGCTTTTCATTGACCTGTTTCTTGAAGCGGTAAGGGAATTCGGCAAGCGGTTTGACGGAGATCCCACGCTTGACGGCATGGATATTTCACTTCCCGGCGCGTGGGGAGAAGGCTATAAAATGGAGCTCTATCCCGAAGGGACGCTCGAGAGGATCGTCGACGCCTATATCGATGTTTTCAAGGAAACGCAGCTGATCACTCAGGTAGGTCGTCCCGATCTGGTGGAATACGCAAAAAAGCGCGGCGCCACGCTCGGGTGGCGCGGCGACGGCATGGGACAGCCGGCGCATCTCGAAGAGATATATCCGCCGCGCATCAAGGCGATGGGCGACAACTGGAAAAAAGCGCCCGTTTCCTTCGAGTCGTTCTGGTGGCTCGGGGAGTGGCGGCGGCGCGGCTGGGACATAGATAAGATCATCGACGCCACGCTCGGATGGCATATCAGCTCGTTTAACGCCAAGTCGTTTCCCTGTCCCGACGAGTGGAGGGACAAAATCGACGCGTGGGTCGGCAAAATGGGGTATCATTTCGTTGTCGACAGCTTCGCATGCCCCGCCGAAGCCGCGACGGGCGACGTCGTCGAAATACGGCTTGATATTGACAACGTCGGCGTCGCGCCGATTTATAAAAATCTGCCGCTCGTTTTCAGGCTGAAGGACGGCAAGAAGGTATATGACTTTGAAAGCGGGATCGCTGTCGCCGAATGGCTGCCCGGAAAGACCTCGGAAACCGTGAAAATCGCGCTTGACGGAGTGGCGAAGGGAAACTATACATTCGAAATCGGCATCGTTTCGCCGCGCTATCCCGCCGTATTCTTTGCGACCGACGCCGCGCGGGACGGCGATTTTCATAAAGTCGGAAAAATCGTTGTTAACTAAACGCGAAAGACGTCTTCGTTTTCGATTGAAAAGCCGACGCTTTTCGGTTATAATATAAGAAAAATCACAGCGGAGGAAATTATGATAAAGTTAAGCTGCTGCATACCGGGCGGGTCGCTGATGCCCGAGGGGATAGGCGGTGTGCCCGTGTCGCCCGCAAAGCAGATAGTGTCGAACTGCCGTTATCTTCTGGATCTCGGTTACGACTGCACCGAGTGCGCGGGCGGAATGCTCGCCGAGCTTTCTCCCGAGGAGGTCTCGTATCTTTGCGAGGAGAATGAAAAGTCTTCTCTTAAACTCCGCGCCGTAAACAGTATGTTCCCGACCGACTACCGTCTCGCCGACCCCGACGCGCCGCAGACGGAATATCTTGCCCGCGCCGAAAAACTCTTTTCGGTTATGGAAAAGTTAGGGATCCGCTATCCGATTTTCGGAAGCGGCGCGGCGCGCGCCATACCCGAGGGGCGCGAGGAGGAAGGCCGCAAGACGCTTTACGGCTTTATAGATAAAATCGCCGACATGGCGAAGGCGCACGGGCTTACTTTGCTTATAGAGCCTATAAGAAGCTCCGAAAGCAATATTTTCCGCACCGTCGACGAGGCGGGAGAATACGTCCGTAATCTCGGACGTCCCGACGTTTTGCTTCTTTGCGACGCCTTCCACATGGCTGTCGAGAAGACCGACCCGAACGTAGTGTCGAAGTATGTTGATATTATCCGACATTGCCACGTCTCCGACGCGCCGAAGCGCACCTCGCCCGGGAAAGAGGGCGGCGAGCCCGAGGATCCCGACTATATTCCGCGTTTCGCGGCGGCTCTTCTTCGCGAAGGCTACGACGGCGCCGTTTCGATAGAGTGCGGTTTTGACGATTTCAGGAAAGAGGCGAAAGAGTCGCTTGCCTATCTTCGCGAGGTATTCTCCTACGTGAAGACGGTGGAGTTCACGCCGATACGCGACCTTATAGAAGAACCCGTTTATATCAAGTTAAATACGCGCGCCATCGACCCGAAGACTACGTCGGCGGCTGCTTCGGGCAAGGTCTTCCCCGCCTCGCCCTACAAGGAGGGCTTACTTGCCGTCCTTACGGCGAAAAAGGGCGAGACGCTGACGCTGACGCTCGGGACCGAGGCCGTCGGCTTCGCGCCGTCGGTTAAAGAGCGCGCCGACGAGAAAAAACTGGAAGTAAATATCGGCGGCTGTCATTTTTCCGATTACGTTTACGGCGAGTCGACTAATAAGCCCTATTTCGGGCAGGTCAAGGATGACAAGGGAAACGCCTTTACAAGGCTTGATCTCACCGTGAAGGAGCATCCGCATCAGCGCTCGGTCTTCATTGCCGTAGGCGACGTAAACGGCGTCGACTGCTGGAACGAATTCGGCAATTTCGGCTACGTCAGGAATGAGAAAGTCGACGAAATCGTCTCGAAGAGCGCTTACGCGTCCTTCAGAGTGAGAAACCGCTGGACGGACGGGGCGGGAAATCCGCTTATAACCGAGACGTCGCGCTATACCGTATACAATCAGTCGGAGGCGTGCAGGGCGCTCGATATTGACGTCACCTTCACGGCAGATTACGGCGAAGTCCGTTTCGGCCCCACCAAGGAGGCGGGGCCCTTAGGCATCCGCGTTTGCGACGCCCTTCGCGAAGACATAGGGTGCGGCAGGATGACAAACTCGTGGGGCGCCGTGGGCGAAGGCGAGTGCTGGAGCCGCCCGGCCGAGTGGTGCGACTACTACGGCGCGCCCGAAGGCGTAGGCCCGATGGGCATAACCGTTTTCGACTGGCGGAAAAACGAGCGTTTCCCGACGGCGTGGCATATCCGCTCCTACGGACTGTTCGCCGCGAACAACCTCTATTTTAAGGGCGGATTCACCATACCCGCGGGCGAAAGCATAAACTACCGCTTCAGAATCCTATTCCGCCGCCGCGAAATGACCAAAGACGAGATATCGGACAGATTCGTCCTTTACACGCTCGGCGAGGTCTGATAAAAAGAAAAAAACCCGAAATCGTCGACTTCGGGTTTTATTTTGCATTTACAGTTTTTCGAGGCAGGGTTTATAGGCGTAGCCGGCGTTTTCGCCGTTTCGTCCGTTTCCGCAGGAGCAGCCGGTGTGGCGGACGCTCTTTTCGTAGCAGTCGTTGCAGTATTTTTTACCGCACTTATTGCAGACGACGAAAATGTTGAACTTATACTTCCCTTTCAGCTTGCCGAGGTCGTTGCTTTTTCCCTTCTTTTCGAAGAAGCTGCCGCCGCAGCCGTTGTCGCAGGTCACCTTCGGGCCTATTCCCGAATTCAGGAATTCAAACATTTCAATATCTCCTTTTCAACTTCGGTGGGCTTACGAGTATATTATAACATAACAATACCGTAATGTCGAACGTTTTTTTCGCTTGCCTTCCCGACCGCGTTATGTTATAATATTTGCACGTATCAAAGAAAGGTCGCGGAAAAGCTGAAAAGCATAAAATTCACTCTTAACGCGCTTATCGCCGTGGTCGCCGTTTTTTCGGCGGTCATCCTCGTCGTGACGGTGGTCGTCCCCGACATGGCTTACAGAGCGCCCGAGGTCGTCTTCGCGCCTATAGAGGACTCGGGATTTGCGGTCAAATACGATATTTACGGCTCGGGCGGCATTTTCAAGGGCACCGAGTCGAGCGCCTCGCTATTCCTTAAGGGCACGTTCGGCTACGACTGGGGAGCCGCTTACGGAGGCGGAAAGCTGTATCTGAACGAATATAAAAATACCGATATGGCGTTTACCACCTGCAAAGTCGTCGCCGTCGACGCCGTGACGGCGGAAAAGACCGTTTTAATGGAGGACGCGCTTTTACGCGGACGGTGCGCCTCGGGCGAGTTAGTCTGCATAAGGGGATTAATAATGCCGTCGTTTTACCCCGACGCAAACCCTTTTTGCGGACTTTACGTCATGTCGTCTTTCGGGAGACTGTCCCGAGACGGCAAGAGCGGCGAGATAGTATATCTTGACCCCGAAAGCGGACTTGCGGTATACTCCGCCCCGTGCGGCGACGTTTTCTCAAAGGACTTCGCGTCCCGCTGGCTCGAGCGGACGCTTGCGGAGGTGCGCGGATGAAAACGATAAAAGAGTTCTTTATAAAACTCGGTTTCCTCGGGGCTTACTCCGCCGCCGTGAGGATAGCGGCGCTTGCCGTAGTGCCGTTTGCGGTTATCGGCTCGGGGTATATGATACTCTTTACGAACGTAAACTTCTTTTCGGTTCTGGCGGCTTTCGGACTTTCGGCGTTACCGAAAATCGAGACTATGCTCCTTTCCCTGCTTTACAATCTCACGAAAAGCGAGATGCTCGTTCTTCTTATAATTCTTGCGGTCGCCTTCTTTTTCGGTCTTACGGTGAAGAAGCTTTCGGAAAACGAAAAGGCGAAGAAAATCACGACTTTGGCCTTGACGGCCATCGTCGCGGCGGACGTGGTAATTCGCTGTCTTCCGCTTGAATTCAACTTCGTTTTCGGCGTCGCCGCCTATATCTTCGGGCTGGTTTTCAGGGTGGGGTGTCTTGCGCTTCTCATCGCGGAGCTTGTAAAAAGTTCGAAAAAAGTTGAAAAAAACTCTTGACAAGCCCGCTTTAATGTGCTAAACTGCTGATATCATCCGAGAAGGAGATAACAAATGAACGCATCCAATCACGTCGCTTTCATCTGGTGGCGCTTTACTGTTTCAAACGGTAAGGTCGATTTGTGATGCGCTTTTTTACCAAGTAATCAAAAGCGGTGCAGGTTGACCTGCACCGCTTTTTTGATACCGCGAAAGCGGATAAAATATTTATGAAAGAAGGAAAAGACCGTGAAAGACATCCCCTACAAAATCTATCTTGAAGAAAAAGAGATGCCGAAATACTGGTATAATCTGCGCGCGGATATGAAGAAAAAACCCGCTCCCCTCGTCAACCCCGGCACGGGCAAGCCCGTGACCGCGGCCGACCTCGAGCCCGTTTTCTGCGGCGACTTGGTCGCTCAGGAGCTCGATAACGACACCGCTTATTTCGAGATACCCGAGGAGATATACAATTTCTATAAGATGTACCGTCCCTCGCCGCTCGTAAGAGCCTACTGTCTCGAAAAAGTCCTTAACACTCCCGCGCACATTTACTACAAGTTCGAAGGCAACAACACAAGCGGATCGCATAAGCTCAATTCCGCCATCGCTCAGGCCTATTACGCCAAGAAGCAGGGTCTCAAGGGCGTGACTACCGAGACGGGCGCGGGCCAGTGGGGCACCGCTCTTTCGATGGCCTGTTCCTATTTCAACCTCGACTGCAAGGTCTATATGGTCAAGGTCTCCTACGAGCAAAAGCCCTTCAGGCGCGAGGTCATGAGGACCTACGGCGCGTCGGTCACCCCCTCCCCCTCCGAGACGACAAACGTCGGCAGGCAGATACTCAAAGAGCATCCCGGTACGACGGGAAGCTTAGGCTGCGCCATTTCCGAAGCGGTCGAGGCGGCGGTCTCGTCGGAAGGCTACAGATACGTTTTGGGAAGCGTCTTAAATCAGGTGCTTTTACACCAGAGCGTCATAGGTCTCGAGACCGAGGCGGCGTTAAAGAAGTATGACATAAAGCCCGACATAATCATAGGCTGCGCCGGCGGCGGCTCCAACCTCGGCGGTCTTATTTCGCCCTTTATGAGAGACAAGATACAGGGCAAGCTTGACGCGAGGATCGTCGCGGTCGAGCCCGCATCCTGCCCGAGCTTCACGAGAGGCGTCTACGCCTACGATTTCTGCGATACGGGCAAGGTCTGCCCGCTCGCCAAGATGTATACCCTCGGAAGCGGATTCATTCCCGCTCCCAACCACGCGGGCGGTCTTCGCTACCACGGCATGAGCCCCATCCTCTCCGAGCTTTACGACGAGGGTCTTATGGAGGCCGTTTCGGTGCCGCAGACGGAGGTCTTCAAGGCGGCCGAGAGATTCGCGAGGGTCGAGGGCATACTGCCCGCGCCCGAGAGCTCGCACGCCATAAAAGTCGCCATCGACGAGGCCGAAAAGTGCCGCGAGACGGGCGAGGCGAAGAACATCGTCTTCGGTCTCACCGGCACGGGCTACTTCGACATGGTGGCCTATGAGAAGTTCCATAACGGCCAGATGGACGACTACATCCCGTCCGACGAGGAACTCAAAAAGAGCTTCGACACACTTCCCAAGCTGTAAACCGTATAAAACGCCGTATCGCAAAGCGATGCGGCGTTTTTTTGTGGCAAAAAAGGCGGAATTAAAATATTATGAAGCAGAAACCGATGATTTGGAGGATATTATGGCTTTTGCTTCGTTTGTCTGCGCTAACGGAAAAGACGGGTTTTATTCCATTCAGGACGAGATAATAAACGAAAAGGCGAAAAGGGTTTACATTATTAAGGGCGGTCCCGGGACGGGAAAGAGCACGCTTATGAAAAAGGTCGCCGAGGCGGCGGGGGCGAGGGAGCTTATTTACTGCTCGTCCGACCCCGAGTCGCTTGACGGCGCGGTGCTTTCTGACGGCACGGTGATATTCGACGGCACTGCGCCGCACCTCGCGGAGCCGCCCGTCCCCGGCGCGGCGGGAAAGGTCATTAACACGGGGGACTTCTGGGATGAAAGCAAGCTTTCGGAAAAGCGGGACGAGATAACTAAGCTTTATCACGGAATATCGGACGAATACGCGGCGGCCTACAGGCTTCTTTCGGCCGCGGGCGAGGTCGACGGGAGCATTTACGACGGCGAGGTCACCGACCGCGAAAAGCTTGAAAGCTACGTCCGCAATCTCGCGAAAAGAAGGCTTCCCTATACGGCCTCGACGGGGAAAAAATCGAGGCGGTTTATAGACGCCGTTTGCCATAAGGGCGAGTTTCGTCTCGAAAACACGCTTCTTTCGGATATCAAAGAAAGGATTTACCTTTCGGGCGGCAAAAAGGCGGCTGTCGAGATAATGGCGCTTTTCGGGGAGGAGGCGGCGTCGCGCGGATACGCCGTCACGGAGTTTCTCTCTCCCCTTTCGCCAAAGCGCATAGCGCACCTTGCCGTTCCCGAGGCGGGGATAGCCTTTACCACCTCAAAAGAGCTTGCGACGAGGCGGATAAACTGCGAGAGGTTTATTAAAAGCGATATAGGGGCGGGTAAAAAGCGGTTTTACGCGCTCCTTAAGGAAAGCGCCGTGGAGGCGGCGGTCGAGAGGTTAAGAAATGCGAAAAGACTTCACGACGAGCTCGAGAAGTATTATATAAAGGCGATGGACAGGGCGGCGCTCGACGCCTTCACCGAAAGAATAATAGCGTCGCTCACTTGATTTTTTCGGAAAATCGGGTATAATATATAAAAACGATGAAAAGAGAAAAAACGTGCGAGCGAGAAAAAAGAAAAACACACCGGGAAGGCTTGAAAAATACGCCGAGCTCTTTTTAGAGGACGCTCTGTTTATCGACCCGAGCGCCCATAACGCCCTCGAGATAGGCTGCGGCAAAGGGGCGTTTCTGGCCGAAACGGCGGCGGCGCATCCCGACTGCTTCTACATAGGGGTCGAAAAGGTGCCCGACGTCATAGCCGCCGCGGCGGTCAAGGCCGACGAAAAGGGCGTTAAAAACGTCCGCTTCATGATGAAGGACGCCGCCATGCTCGGAGACCTTATCCCCGAGCGGTCGATAGACGTTATTTACCTGAATTTCTCCGACCCGTGGCCGCCCAACAAGCGAAGAAAGCGCCGCCTCACCTACGGGACGTTTTTGGACATCTACAAGAAGATACTGAAGCCGGGCGGCAGGCTTGAATTCAAGACGGATAACGACAAGTTATTTGACTTTACAGTTGAGGAGCTTGGCAATAACGGCTTTGAAACGGTGTTTCTCACGAGGGATCTGCACAGTGAGAACGTCGAAAACGTAATGACCGAGTATGAAAAGCGGTTTTCGGACGAGGGGATACCGATTAAGAAGCTTGTGGCCGTGATTAAAGAATAAAAAACTCCGTAAGGCGATGCCTTACGGAGTTTTTGACTGTTCAGTCCTCGGTTATGTCGCCGAAGCGCCAAAGGCCCTTTAGGGGGTTTACGAGGATGCTTCCGCAGTAGGAGCAGCGCTCCTCGCCGAGCCGTTCTATCTGTCCGCCGCAGTGCGGACAGCTCGCGGTGGTTGGGCGCTCGTCGTTCCCGATGCGGTGGATATAGGGTATCAGATAACGCTTCTGGACTGTTTTGCCGTCCTCCTTATATTCGGCCGCCGCCTGAAATACGACGGTCTGCTCGTATTTGTGGCTTATATAGTTTCGGAGCGTTATGCCGTGGATCTTGACCGCTTCTTTATCCTCGAGGTGCTTTGACAGCGCCTCTTTGGCGTTTTTCATGGCGTCGCCGAGGTTGAAGGCGGGAAAGTCCTTATGTATTTTCGGGAGGTAGAGCGATTCGCAGTTGGAAAGCGAGCGGGGTCCCTCGGGCTCGTCTCCCTCACCCGCGCGCTGTCTTATGGCGCTAAGTATCTGAAAAAGGCCGCTGTTTGCAAGGCTTTTTGAAAGCGACGCTATCATACCGACGCCGAAAAAGAGCACGGCGCCTACTATTATTATGATGGTAAGAACATCCAAACGCGGTCATTCCCTTCCCTTTGTTGTTCCTATATTATAGCACCGTTCGCGTTTTTTTGCAATAGAAAACGGAGTCCCGAAGGACTCCGTTTTATCGTTTGGATTTAAGCTTTGTTGCCGCAGCTCGAGGCGGACGAAGTCTCGCTCGAGGTGGGAGCCGTCGAGGAGGGCTCTTCGACGACGCCATCGCTTGCCGAGATCTTACCGATGAGGATGGTGTCGGGCTCGCGGTCGCTTCCGTTGCTGTCCCACATATCAAAGCCGAGGTAGGCTTTGCCGTCGGTGAAATACTTGGAAAGGAAGTTTAAGTCCATGTCCGCGCCGCCGTCGGCGATGACGAGCAGCTTGTCGTTCG